>JALQUQ010000308.1 GCA_023263735.1 Paracoccaceae bacterium
CCCAAGGCCAGCCCCCCCGTCAGAAAGGCCGAGGTGACGGCAATCACCAAAGACCGGTGCAAGGCGGAAAACACCGCCTCCGGCAGGGCGAACAGGGCGGGCAAGCCACTGAGGACAACGGCCAAAAGCGGCCCAAGCAGAAAGGCCGAGGCAAGCGCAATGCAGCCGACATCCAGCCAAAGTCGCCACCCGTTTGGCGCATCGATGATGGCCGCGCGGTCCAGCCCGGCTGGGTTGGGCAATGCGCCAGCCCAAGGCCACGGCCAGCGCGCAGGTCACGACTTGAAGCATCGCCAGCCCCCCCGCCCGGCCCAGATCGAAATCAAACCGAATGGCCTGATAGATCGCCAATTCCACCGTCGTCGCCCGGGGCCCGCCGCCCAAGGTCAGCGCAACGGCAAAGCTGGTCAGGCAGATCACGAAAATCACCAGAAAGGCCCCCGGCAGAATGGCCCGCAGCATCGGCACTTCCAGATGGCGCATCATCTGCCCCGGGCCAAAGCCCAACGACCGCGCCAGCCGCAACCGCTCGGCCGGAATCGACTGCCAACCCATCAGGATCATCCGCACGGCCAGCGGCAGATTCAGGAACACATGGGCCAGCAAAATCCCCGTCAGCCCATAGATCGAAACCTTGGGCAGCCCAACCGCCGTCAGCCCCTGATTGACCAGCCCCGAACGGCCAAAAACGGCGATCAACCCCAGAACCGCCACGATGACCGGCAGAATGAACGGCGCCCCCATCACGCTGATCAGGGTGGATCGCAACGGAAACACCCGCCGCGCCAAGGCCCGCGCCACCGGAATCGCCAGCGCACAAGACAGAACCGCCGACGCCACCGCCTGCATCACCGTAAACCGCAGGGCCAGCCAGTCGCTTTTGGACAGACCGGGCCAATCGGTGGCATGCCAAAGGACAGCCACCTCCGGCCCAAGGGTAAAGGCCGCGACCAATGCCGCGGCCCCTCCCCCGATTATTGCGACAGGGCTGCGCGCCATTCCTCGATCGTGCTTTCGCGCAGGGCCTCGGCCTCATCCTCCGACAGGAACAAAACCTTTTCCGGCAGCGGCAGGGTTGACCACCCCTCGGGCCATTGATCCTGCGGCAGCGCCGACGGCAAAGACCAGTTCGCCACCGGAATCATCTTTTGAAACTCGGCCGACAAGACCCAAGCCATAAAGGCGTCAGCCAGCGCTGGCTGATCCGTCGCGGCAATCTTTCCCACCGTTTCGGCCATGAAATAATGCCCCTCGGGGAAAATCGCGGCCTTCTTGGTGAAATCGTTCTCGGCAAACATGTGATAGGCCGGCGATGTGGTAAAGCTTAGCACCATATCGGCCTCGCCATCGGTGAACAGGCCATAGCTTTCCGACCAATCCTTGGTCACGGTCAGAACATGCGGGGCGAAATCTGCCCAGAACGCCCCCGCCTGATCGCCATAGACCGACTTGACCCACAAGACCAAGGCCAACCCGGAAACCGAGGTGCGCGGATCTTGAATGACGACCTTTACCTCCTCGGGCAGGTGGCGCAGGTCTTCAAAGCTTTTCGGCGGATTGGGCGTCTTGGTCTCATCATAGACAAAGGCGGTATGACCCCAGTTGAACGGAATGAACGTGTCGTCCTTCCAGTCGATCGGTAAGGTCAGCGCCGCCAGATCCTGCCCATGCGGCCCAAACACCCCGGTCTCCCGCGCGCGTTTCAACACATCGGTTGTCAGGCCGATGACGATGTCGGCTTGGGTCTCTTGCCCCTCCAGCATCAGGCGCGGCAGCAGATCGCCCACCGAAAATTGCAGGTCACAGCCGCAAAACGCCTCGAACCCCTGTTCGATGGCCGGGCCGGGGCCCCATTCGCTGGTGAAATAATCGCCCGCGTAAACAGTCAGGACAGGCGTATCCGCCAAGGCCGGAAGGGCCAAAAGCGCAACACCAGCCGCAAGGATCGAAGTTTTCATATCTTCCTCCAATTGCGACGGAACGGTCGGAAACTGGAGATGATCCAAGCCACCTTCCCTCCGCCGGTATGATCCGGTTCAGGTTCAACGGGTCCGCTTTCGCATCTCAGCCTGTATCGACAGGCACCCCGAGGTAGGTCGCGACAATAATGAAACGCGCAAAAGGCGCAAGGGGGATCAGGTCGGGGTCAGCACCCAAAGCGCCGCGCTCAGCGTCGCCATCGCCATCACGGTCATCATCAACAGCGCGACCGAGGCCGTCTGCCCCTCGCCGTTTTGCTGCGCCAGAATGGGATAGATCGCCATCACCGGCATCGCCGCCGAAAGGATCACCGCCGCCCTAAGCTCGGGATCGGCAAGACCGAACCCAAACAGACCAAACAGGAAAAGCACCCCCGCAACGGCCAGCGGGTGCAAGATCAGCTTGCCAAAGGTGATCATCATCAGCGCAGGGTCAAGCCTGCCCACCTGCACCAAGGCCAGCGATCCGCCAATCGACACCAACGACACCGCCGCACTTGACCCCGCGATCAATTCGATGGGCCGGGCCAGCACCGGGGGCAGCTCGATCTCCAGCACCATGCCAACCATGCCGACCAGAAAGGCAATGACGATCGGGTTGCGCATCAACCGGCCCAAAATCTGCAGGGCAAGGTTTCGATCCGTCGATTTGCCCCGCGCATATTCGATCATGATCAGAACCATCGGGATCAGAACCACATTCTCGGCCACGATGTTCAGCGCCAAGGCGGTCGAGGCAACCCCCGGCAAGGCCATCAACAACACCGGATAGCCGACAAAACCGCTGTTCGGGCATGCCATTCCCATCGCCCAAAAGGTGCTGGTCATCGGCCCATTGCCCGCCATGCGCCGCGACCAGACATAGCCGAACCAAAAGGCAATCACCGCCCCGGCCAGATAAGACACCAGATAGACCGGGTTCGCGATCTCTTCGATCTGGCGCGATCCGATGGCCCGATAAATCAGGGCGGGCAGGGCAAAATAAACGACATATTTCCCCAGCGTGCCCACGTCAGCCGCCGAAAACAGGCCCAGCTTGACGCTCGCAAAGCCCAACCCGATCAGGATGAAAATCACACCCGTGATTGACAGAATTTCCAGCAATTTTGTGCCCCGGCAGGCCCGGCCTCAGCTTGATGCCAAAAGCGCGGCCAATCCTTCTTTGTAGGTGGGATAGATCAGTCGAACGCCCAGTTCCTCCTTGATCCGGTCGTTCCTGACCCGCTTGTTTTCCGAATAGAAACTCCGGGCCATGGGGGTCATCTCGGCCTGATCAAAGGGCACTTCGGGCGGGACCGGCAAACCCAAAAGCACCGCAGCATGGGCCAAGACATCCTCGGGCGGCGAAGGGTCGTCGTCACAAACGTTATAGACGCCCCCCGGGTTTGGCCGGTTGATCGACGCGTGCAGCACATTGGCAATGTCATCGACATGAATGCGCGAAAACACCTGCCCCGGTTTGATGATCCGGCGGGCGGTTCCATCGCGCACCTTTTCAAACGGTCCCCGACCGGGCCCATAGATCCCCGCCAGCCGAAAGACATGCACCGGCAGCCCCGTCTGCTGCCATTGCGTTTCGGCCAAGACCCGTTGCTTTCCCCGAACCGTGCCCGGGGTCAATGCGGCGGTTTCATCGACCCAATTCCCGTCATGATCGCCATAAACCCCGGTGGTTGAAAGATAACCCACCCATTTTGGCGCAGCCGAACACAGGGCCTCACGCGCCACCGCCAGAAAGGGATCG
>JALQUQ010000309.1 GCA_023263735.1 Paracoccaceae bacterium
AGGCAGAATCCCCCAAGCCTTGGCACATCGGCTGATCCCCAAGGGGCACCAGATCATGATGAGC
Organism: Paracoccaceae bacterium; assembly: GCA_023263735.1. GTDB lineage: Bacteria > Pseudomonadota > Alphaproteobacteria > Rhodobacterales > Rhodobacteraceae > Pseudotabrizicola. Next base: position 65 of record JALQUQ010000309.1, read on the forward strand.
AATTCCCGTGGCAAGGATGCGGTGCGCGAAACGGCCGAAGCTGTGGGCGCTCTGGCGGGGTCAGTGACCGAGGCGGCCGAATTCGGCGATGTGGTCATCCTGAGCGTGCCATTCAATCGGCTGGAGAACCTGCCCATCGATGCCATTGCCGGGCGGATCGTCATTGATACCTGCAACTATTATCCCAACCGCGACGGTGTGCGACCGGAATTCGAAAGCGGCCCGGAAACGACCAGCGGTTTTGTGCAAAAGCTCATGCCGCAGGCGCGGGTGGTCAAGGCGTTCAACTCCATCGTTTCACCGCTGCTTGCGGCAGGGGGCGCCGCCACGGCCACCGGCGGGCTTCACGCCTTGCCGATTGCAAGTGACAGCATCGAGGCCGCAGAGGTCGTGGCGCAAATCGTCCGCGAAGCAGGCCTTGATCCTGTCTATGTCGGGCCACTGCGCGAAAGCTGGACGTTCGAACGCGCGCGACCGGCCTATTGCCGTGTGCTTGATGCAAAAGAGTTAAAGGCAGCGCTGGACGCGACGGAAAAGGGCGATTTCGTGCCCGAAGGGTCATGGCGACCGAAACCGACCGCCTAGAACTGAAAGGCCGGGCGGAATTTCAGGCCCAAGATCCCTGAGGCGCAGCTTTCAAACAGCATCACTCCGGGCGGATGCGGGGTGATTTGTCATCCCCGCGCGCATCATCTTGAGATACCATTGCGGCAGCCAGAGGGTTTGCGGGCAAAGCGGCAATGTGCCCGGCGCGACGGCCGGGCCATTCCCTTTGAACCCGTAGGTCAGCCCCGAGATTGACCGGTCATTTCTTTGGAATGAACCGCAAAGGCAGTTTGTCCAGCGCGTGGATCGCGTTGTTTGGCCGCCAGACCGCCTCGCCCACCAGTTCGATCCGTTCGACCCGTTCCGCAATGGCCCGCAGCACGGCTTGGCCTTCGGCCCGCGCGATGTTCTGGCCAACGCAGTTGTGCACGCCAACCCCCAGCGCCAAGTGACCAGCCGTTTTGCGCGTGATGTCGTACCGCTCGGGGTTCTCCCAATGTTCGGGGTCCATGTTCGCGGCCCCAAGGCAGCAGAGGATCTTGGTGCCTTCTTGAATGGCGATACCCGCCACCTCGGTATCAACGGCGGCCGTGCGATAAAAGGCCTGCACCGGAGAGGTGAAGCGCAGCGTTTCTTCAAAGGCGGGCAGGGCCATCCTCTCGGGATCGGCTTTCAGCTTTTCGTATTCATCGGGGTTCGTGGCCAAGCACCACAGCGCATTACCGATCCCCGTGACGGTCGTGTCGATGCCCGCCGCAAGAACGGCACGGACCAGAAGCGTTGCTTCGTCATGCGTGATCTCGCCATTGTCCGCCGCCGCGTAGAACACGGCCCCAATCCCGTTCGGTGTCAGCGCATCGCGCGAACAGCGCGACAAGATCCATTCCAGAACAGGTTTCACGCCCGCAAAGCCCTTGGCCCGTAGGGCGTTGTTCGGGCCGATGGCGTTGAATTGAATAGAGCCGAAATCGATCAGCATCCGGGGATCGGGGTCTTTGACCCCAACCGACTCCGGAAAGACCTTGGAGGGGAACGCCTCGGCGATGTCCACCACGGCCTCAAAGTCGCCTTTCGCGATGATTTCGCCGATCAACCGCTCGGCATCCAGCTTGAAGGCATCCTTCAAATCGCGAACCACCATGGGTGACAGCCCGCGCATGATCACCTTGCGCGTTTTGGTATGATAGGGCGGGTCAACCTCAAGAATGATCGATTGCGGACGCCACGGCGCTTCGACGGCAAAGTCCGACAGGCCGACCCCCCGCGACGACACGAACCGTTCGTGATCGGAAAAAACCTCGCGCACGATGTCATATCGCCCGCTGGCCAGAACGCTGTACATCGGAATATAGGCGAACGGTCCGGCATCACGCAGGGCCTGGAAATAGATGCGCTGCGTCAGGTTATCGTTACTATAGGGGTCGATATCGAGGACCGGAACCCCTTTGGGAGGTACAATCGCCTTGTGCCCTTCGATCAATTTTTCTTGGTTCATCTCTCCCCCCTCATCGACGCATGGGTCTGCGTCGTAACGCTTTTCCCGAAAGTGTTAGGGGCCAGGGCAGGTTCTGTCAAAACAATCCGAAACGGCGGCACATGCCAAAGAGTTGTGTGGCCCCGGCGTTTCTAACCCTTGCGATAGCTGGCACGCGCACTTTCCGAATAGGGCCAGCCCGTCACGGTGCCGCGCAACGGCATCTGCACATGCGGCTCGACGGTCGGACGACCCGATCCGCCGTTCGGCTCCCCCCAGTTCAGCACCAATTCCGTGCCCTCGGCGGCCACATCTTCGTCGACACAGGCCAGCGCGACCCAAGCGCGATCGGGGGCGATGAAGTTGAGATAGCTCGACACCCCGACCGGGCGCCCCTCGGGTGTGGTGATCGCATCGAAGGGATAGGCGGAGTAATGGGCGCTGGGAACCTCCATCGCTTTTCCCTTTGGCCCATCCCCCATCTGGCTGCGCCAGACCGCAACCGCATCCTCGGCCTCGATCACAAGCGAGACCTTGCGCCGATGGGGCAGACCAACGCGCGCCTCCAGCGCCGCGCGGCCGATGAAATCGTGGTCAAAGCGGATCAGCCGACCATAGTCGAGGTCCGCCGGATAAAAGTAGTAATCTTCGATCCGATCACTGGTGAAACTGCCGCCAAGCGAGGCCAGCCCATCGTAACTTAGCGCGGGCAGCCATTCGCGATAGGGCCGCATCGCCTCGTCCGAGTAGATCGCCGGGAAGACGCAGCCCCACCAGCCACTTTCGACCGTGGCCGACCCATAGGCGCGCGCGCCAACCTGCCGCAGCCCGTATTTTTTTCCGGCCTCCAGCAAGAGACCCTTTACATCGGCGTAATGTTCGACCGGCCCCCAGAATTCCAGCCCCGGAGCGCCGCCCATACCGTGCCGCAGCGTGCGATACTGCTGGCCCCCCACATGGATCGCGCCCATCCGGAAGAACCCTGCCGAGTCCAGTGCCCCGCCATTCAGCTCTTCAAGCATGTCCCAGGCTTTTGGCCCTTGAATCTCGAAACGAAAGGTTTTCTTGGGTCTGTCGCTGTCAAGCTTGCGCTCGTCGCGGGTGCAGGTGACGTCGTATTTGCCAAGCGAGGCGTTGTATTGGATCCAGCTTGCGACGGTTGGTCGCCCGATGACGTTGACCAAATGCTCGCCCAAGCCCATCAGGACCATATCGCCAATCACGTGGCCGCTTGGCGCGCAACACACGAGCTGCTTGGCCTTGCCATCACCGAACCCGGAAAACCCGTTGATCGACAGGCTGGCCAGAAACGGAACGACATCGGGACCTTCGACGTAAAGATCCGTCATGTGAAACGACTGATCCATCAACGCCACATCTTCGCGCCAAGCCCGCTGCTCCTCGCGCCAGTTCGAAAATTCCGTGGGGATCGGGAATTGGTAGGGGCCCATCAGCGACGTGCGCAGCATATCAAGAGGAGACGAATACCGGTCAAGCTTCTGCTGCAACGACTCCAAGGCACAACTCCAACGTTGGTTGACTACTTCAGCCGCAGCTTAGTACTACAGTTGCGTATTTTGGTGATCTCTGATTCAGTTCTTTTCGAGAGAGTGGAAGGATTGGGTCATGACTGTATC
>JALQUQ010000030.1 GCA_023263735.1 Paracoccaceae bacterium
CGGTCATGTTCATCTCGATCCGCTCGACCAGCGTGCCAAAGCCCGAAACGAATTTGCCTTTGCCGCCCGCGTTCATCTGCGCCTGCAGTTCCGGGTTGATCTGGGTGTTCCAGGCATAGTCGAATTCGCCGGTTTCCATGACAGCGCGGGCCGCCGAAGCGGCATCGCCACCGCCCTTGACCGAAACCGAAGCAAAGGCCGGTTTCGCGGGATCACGGTAATTCGGGTTGGCCACCAGTTCGACGGTGTCGTTCACCTTGAAATCGGTGACCATGAACGGGCCGGTGCCGATGGGCATGAAGTTCGCGTCGGTGCAGGTCGGTGCGGCAGCGCCCACGCAATTGGCGAATTGGGCGGCCTGCAGAACCGGAGCGGTCGCGCCGACAAAGGCGGTATAGGGGTTCGGCTTGGGCGCGGTAAAGGTGATCTTGACCGTCAGGTCATCGGGGGTTTCGATCGAGGCGATGCCGTCGAATTTCGACGCCTGCGCGCAGCCGCCTTCGGGGGCGGTGCAATAGTCATAGGTGAATTTCACGTCTTTCGAGGTGACCGGGGTGCCGTCCGACCACAGCAGGCCCGATTTCAGCTTCCAGGTGATCGAGGTCTGATCTTCGGACACGCCGCCATTCGCGATGGTGGGGACATCTTCGGCCAGACGGGCAAAGATTTCGCCCTTGGAGTCATAGCCCGCCAGCGGTTCCAGAACGAGGCTGCCCACCTCGATGTCCTTGGTGCCGCCCGACAGATAGGCGTTCATGATCGACACGGCCTGAGAGTACAAAATCTTGACGTTGCCGTCTGCACCCCGATCCGCAAAAGCGGCAGGGGCAAACGCCATCGCGGCGGCCGCACCCATCAGGATCGTTTTCATTTTCATTTTGCGAAACTCCTTGTTGATTTAGCTCTGTGGCCTCGGTTGCACCGGTTCATCCGGCGGCTGTCTTTTCGGAATACAAATGGCAGGCGACCAGACGGCCCGGTTCGACCTCGGCCAGTTCGGGTTTGACCTGACGGCAGATGTCCATGACCTTTGGGCAGCGGGTGCAGAAATTGCAGCCCTTGGGCGGATTGGCGGGCGAGGGCACGTCGCCCTTCAGGATGATCCGCTGGCGGCTGCGCGCCAAGGCGGGATCGGGCTCGGGCACGGCCGACAAAAGCGCCTCGGCATAGGGGTGGAGCGGGCGGGCATACAGACCGTCGCGGGGCGACAATTCGGCAATCCGGCCCAGATACATCACCGCCACGCGGTCGGCGATGTGGCGCACCATCGACAGATCGTGGCTGATAAACAGATAGGTCAGGCCGAATTCGTCCTGCAAATCCTCAAGCAGGTTGACGACCTGCGCCTGAATCGACACATCCAGCGCCGCAATCGGTTCGTCGCAGACGATGAATTTCGGCTTGAGTGCCAAGGCGCGGGCGATCCCGATCCGCTGCCGCTGCCCGCCCGAGAATTCATGCGGATAGCGGTTGGCGAATTTCCGGTTCAGGCCGACGGCATCCATCAATTCATAGACCCGGGCCAAGATCTTTTGGCCGTCCCAATCGGTATGTTCGCGCAAGGGTTCGCCGATGATGGCCGCCACGGGCATCCGGGGGTTCAGGCTGGCTTGCGGGTCTTGAAACACCATCTGCATCTGCGGTCGCGTCTTGCGCAGCGCCTCATCGCCCAAGGAAAGCACATTGGTGCCGCCAATCGAAACCGATCCGGCCGTCGGTTCATAAAGACGCAGCAAGGCCCGGCCCACGGTCGATTTCCCGCAGCCCGACTCCCCGACCAGCCCCAAGGTTTCGCCCTTGAAGATATCAAAGCTGATGCCATCCACCGCTTTGACATCGCCGGTCTTGCGCCGCAGGACCCCCGAATAGATCGGGAAATACATTTTCAGATCGCGAACCTGAACCAGCGGTTGGGCGGGGGCCGCGTCAAACATCTGCGCTCTCCGGTGTCCAATGGCAGGCCACGTCATGACCGTGGCCCACGGGCCGATCATCCAAGGCACGGCGCTGCGGGTTTTCGCGGTCACACCGGTCAAGTGCATGTTTGCAGCGTGGCCGGAATGGGCAGGCGGTGGGGGCGGCGGTCAGGATCGGGGGTTGCCCCTCGATCACCTGAAGCCGCGCATCCCGGTGACCGGTCAGCGAGGGAATGGTTTTCAACAGCGCCCGCGTATAGGGGTGGCGCGGGTTGGTGAACAGCTCTTTGACCGGCGCCTGTTCCACAACCTGGCCGCCATACATGACCATCACCCGATCGGCGATGCCCGCGATCACCCCCAGATCATGGGTGATCCAGACGATGGCCATGCCCAGCTTTTGCCGCAGGTCTTTGACCAGTTCCAGAATCTGCGCCTGAATCGTCACGTCCAATGCGGTGGTCGGCTCGTCGGCGATCAACACTTCGGGGTCGCAGGCCAAGGCCACCGCGATCATCACCCGTTGCCGCATGCCCCCGGAAAACTGATGCGGATAGGCCGACAGGCGTTTGCGGGCATCCGAGATCCCCACCAGTTCCAGCAGTTCGACCGCCCGGTTGGCGGCTTGGGCCTTTGTCATTCCCTTGTGGCGGATCAGCGGTTCTGCGATCTGGTCGCCCACCGTGAACACCGGGTTCAGGCTGGTCATCGGGTCCTGAAACACAAAGCCGACGCGCGCGCCCCGCACATCGCGCAATTCCTCGTCGCGCAGTTTCAGGATGTCCTTGCCCTGCAACATCACCTCGCCCGACCGGATATCGGCGGGCGGAGAGGGGAGCAGCCGCACAAGGCTCATCATGGTGACAGACTTGCCGGACCCGCTTTCGCCGACGACGCCCAAAAGTTCACCAGGGCGCAGATGAAAACTGACGTCATTGACGGCATGAACCTCGCCGCCACGGGTGCGAAAGACCGTTTTCAACCCCCGGACATCCAGGACAGGCAGGGCCTGATCCGGCATGTATTAACCCCCAGCATGTTGTTTTTATTCATTATTTTTTTCGTGCCGCTCTTTGGAACGGATATTTTGACCAAGTGTTAGATATTTTTTGCGGTCTCGCAAGCAGCATCTTGCGTTTGACTTTGCGTCACTCTGCCAAGACTTGACCCCGCCGCCGTTCCCGGCACAGTTGGCGCATCATCTCAGGAGCGAAAATGCCGTTGTCCGAACCTGTCCGCTTGTCTGCGCGTGCCTTGATGGAAAAGCTTGTGTCCTTTCCCACGGTCAGCCGCGACAGCAACATCCCCCTGATCGACTTTGTGCAAAGCTATCTGACCAGCCACGGGATCGCGTCGCACCGGCATTGGAACCCTGACCGAACCAAAGCGGCGTTGTTTGCCCATGTCGGGCCATGGGTGCCGGGGGCGGTGCTGTTGTCGGGGCATACCGATGTGGTGCCCGTCGATGGCCAAGACTGGAGCAGCGACCCCTATACCGTGACCGAGCGGGACGGGCGGTTTTACGGGCGCGGCACCTGTGACATGAAAGGGTTTGACGCCTTGGCCCTGTGGGCCTTGGTCGAGGCGAACGCGCGTACCCTGTCACGCCCTTTGCAAATCGCGCTGTCCTTTGACGAGGAAGTGGGCTGCACCGGGGCGGCCCCGTTGATCGAGACGCTGGCCCAAGTGGTGCCCAAGGCCGAGCTGGCCATCATCGGCGAACCCAGCCGGATGAAATGCGTGAACGGGCACAAGGGCGGCGCGGGCTACCGGGTGACCGTGCACGGATACGAGGTGCATTCCTCACTGCTGCCCGAGGGCGTTTCCGCCATCATGGAGGCGGCGCGGCTGATCCAGTGGATCAATGACCAGAACGCCGCCAGCATGGCCGCCCCGAAATCCGAGGTGGCGGCGTTGTTCTCGCCTCCGTTTACCACCCTGCATTCGGGGATGATCCGGGGGGGAACCGCGCATAATATCACGGCGGGGGAATGCGAATTCGTGATGGAATTCCGCGTGGTGCCGGGGGAAAGTCTGCCCGACTGGATCGCCCGGTGGGAGGCCGAGGTTGACCGTTTGCGCCGCGCGATCCAATCGGTGCGGCCCGAAGCCGGGATCACGCTGGACCGCTTTTTCGATCTGCCGCCCCTTGTTCCCGAAAAGAACGGCCCGGCCGAGGCGTTGATCCGTCAGGTGACCGGCGATAACGGCACGCATGTCGTCAGCTACGGCACCGAGGCCAGCCATTTCCAAAGCGCCGGAATCTCGGCGGCGATCTGCGGGCCGGGCGATATCGCGCAGGCCCATCAGGCCGACGAATATCTGGAAGTGTCCGAGTTTCTGGCCGGGCATCGGTTCATGGAAAAGCTCTTGGACCGCCTGATCTGACCAATTGATCCGCCGGGTGGTTGGGCGGGTCTGCCCTGATGGCGCAAAATTGGCCGGCATTGGCTTTACGCCCCGCAGGGGGTGGGGTAAGACACGCTCCCCATTCTTTTGCCGTTCAAGGATACGCCATGTCCAATATTGCCTGTGGTTTGGACTTTGGAACCTCGAACACCACTTTGGGGGTCAATGGCGATCTCTTGCCGCTTGAGGCGGGGGCCGTCACTTTGCCCTCGGCCGTGTTTTGGGAGGTGGATGGCGCGCCGCCGCGATTTGGGCGCGCGGCCATTGCGGCCTATCTGGAGGGCGAAGAGGGCCGGTTGCTGCGCGGTCTGAAATCGACGCTGGGGTCGGGGCTGATACAGGAGCGCACGCGGATCGGGAACCGGGCTGTCAGCTTTCGTGAGGTGCTGGGCCGGTTCATGGCGCATGCCAAGACACAGGCCGAAGCCGCCTATGGCCAACCGTTTCAATCGGTGGTTCTGGGCCGGCCCGTTCATTTCATCGACGATGATCCCGAAGGCGACCGGCAGGCGCAGAACGTCTTGGCCGAAATCGCGCGCGAAATCGGGTTTGCCGACATTGGCTTTCAATACGAACCCATCGCGGCCGCACTGGATTACGAAACCCGCCTGACGGACGAAGAATTGGTGCTGATCGTGGACGTCGGTGGCGGGACCTCTGACTTTTCCATCGTGCGGGTCGGGCCTTTGCGGGCGCAAAAACCGGATCGGGCCGCCGATATTCTGGCCAATGATGGCATTCGTCTGGGCGGCACCGATTTCGACCGGGCGTTTTCCTTGGCCGAGGTGATGCCCGAACTGGGATATCTGGCGCCGACCAAGGGCGGGCAGGGGACGATGCCGCGCCATTACTATCACGATCTGGCCACGTGGCACCGGATCAACATGCTTTATACCGACCGCGTCCTGTCTGACATGAAGGCGCTGTCTTATGAAATCGACACGCCGGAAAAGCTGGCCCGGATGATCCATGTCTTGCAAAACGCCCAAGGTCACGGCTTGGCGTTGGAGGTGGAGCGGGCAAAGATCGCCCTGTCCGAGACCGAGGCGATCCGCCTTTTGCTGAAACCCCTGACCAACGGCCCGAATCCGATGGTGACGCAGCCCCGTCTGGAAACCGCATTGGCCCCGCTGATGGAGCGGTTGCGGCTGCGGATCGATACGGTGCTGGATCAGGCGGGCCTGACGGCGGATCAGATTTCCACGGTGTTTCTGACCGGCGGGTCATCGGCCCTGCCGCTTTTGGGGCGCGTGGTCGCGTCACGGTTTGCCACCGCCAAACTGGCCCGCGGCGACGATCTGGCCAGCGTGGGCACCGGCCTGTCGCTGGATGCCGCGCGGCGCTATCGCTGAAAATCTGACCGGGAGGTCAAATTAGGCGCAACTTTCCGCAGGGGCAGTCTTGCGATGGCGCGCAAAGCGGATCACCATCATGGCGTTAAGCCAAAGGAGACCCCGATGCCGGTCAAGAACCGCTTTGCCGAGCTGCTTCCCGAAATCACCGCGTGGCGCCGCGATTTTCACGAGAACCCCGAACTTTTGTTCGAAGTCCACCGCACGGCGGCCAAAGTCGCCGAATTGTTGCGCAGCTTTGGCTGTGACGAGGTGGTCGAGGGGATCGGCCGCACCGGGGTTGTCGGGGTGATCAATGGCAAGACCAACACTTCGGGCCGGGTGATCGGCCTGCGCGCTGACATGGATGCGCTGCCCATCATCGAACAGACCGGGCTGGACTATGCGTCGAAAACGCCCGGAAAGATGCATGCCTGCGGTCATGACGGCCACACCGCGATGCTTTTGGGCGCGGCCAAATATCTGTCGGAAACCCGCAGCTTTGACGGCAAGGTCGTGTTGATCTTTCAACCCGCCGAAGAGGGCGGCGGCGGGGGCCGCGAGATGGTCAATGACGGCATGATGGACCGCTTTGGCGTGCAAGAGGTTTATGGAATGCACAACATGCCGGGCATTCCGGTGGGGCAGTTTTCCATTCGCCCCGGCGCGATCATGGCGGCGGCCGATCAGTTCGATATCGAGGTGACGGGCAAGGGCGGTCACGCCGCCAAGCCGCATGATTGCATCGATACCACCGTCGTGGCCGCCCATATCATCGTGGCCCTGCAAACCATCGTCAGCCGCAACGTTGACCCGATGAAGCAGATCGTCGTGTCGGTCTGCACGGTCGCCACCGATTCCACCGCGCATAACGTCATCCCGCAGGTGGTGAAGATGAAGGGCACGGTTCGGACCATGGACCCGGCCGTTCAAGATCAGGTGGAGCGGCGAATCTCGGAGATTGCCGAAGGCACGGCGATGGCCTTGGGGGCCAAGGCCGTGGTCAATTATCAGCGCGGCTATCCGGTCACGATCAATTCCGAGGCGCATACCGAACATGCGATCAAGGTGGCGCAGGATGTGTCGGGCAGGGTCGATCCCAACACCGCGCCTTTGATGGGGGCCGAAGATTTCAGCTATATGCTGAATGCCCGCCCCGGGGCCTATATCTTTTTGGGCAATGGCGATACCGCGATGGTTCATCACCCGGCCTATAACTTTGACGACAACGCCATTCCCTTTGGATCGAGTTGGTATGTCGGCATGGCCGAACAGCGGATGCCACTGGCCTGACGCGCCACAGGTCACGCAATCAGAGCGACAAGCCGGGGAAATTCCCCGGCTTTCTTACGATTGCAGGTTGATCCGCCCCTCCCAATCTGTCAGCATATAGTGGTAGAGCCGCCTTTGGACACAGCCTGCCAGCTGTGTCCCTGCTGTTAGGGCGGCGCTAGGGGGACGGACCGATATGTTGAGTGACGGGCGCAGTTTTTGCCTGCCGCTGACCGCCATTTGTTTGGTGTTGTCAGTATTTCCTGCTTTTTCCCAGCAAGTGCGCGTGACCGAGGATCAGCCCGAGGTGCGGATTGAAACCAGTGGGGAACCTTGGATCATCACGCGTGACCAAGATCAAACCGCCGTCATTACGGGCGAATATGCGCGCATCGCCCGGGCTTGCCCGCCCGATTGTGTGCTGCCCATGGTGCCCATTCCCGGCATCGCGCCCTATGGCGAGGTTGAGGTGATCACCTTTTTGCAAGAGGTCGCGGCCACGGGCGGCGGGGCGTTGATCGATGCGCGAACGCCCGAGGTTTTCGCCCAAGGGTCGATCCCAGGGGCGGTGAACGTGCCCCATGCGACGCTTTCGGCGACGAACCCGTTTCGCAACGATATTCTCGTGGCGCTTGGCGCCCGCCCCATCGGGGGCAACGATTTTGATTACTCGGACGTCATCGATCTGGTGGTGTTCGGGGATGGACCGTGGAGCGATAGCGCCGTTCGGGCGCTGCGGTCTTTGCAAGGTGCCGGCTATCCGTCTGAAAAACTCAAATTCTATCGGGGCGGCATGCAGGATTGGATGATGTTGGGGCTGACGGTTTCGCAACCGGGTGGCGTAGGCGAGGCAGGAGGCAAACCGTGAAAAAGGCGGCTTTGATTTATCTTTCGATCATTTTGGTTGTGACCGGCGTGATTGCGGGCATTCCGATGGATCTGATTTCCCTTGGGTCGGTGGATTCGGCCAGTGCGACGGCGCCGGTGGTGCCGCAGGGGGCGGCTGCGGTGACCGTGGGGGATGCGCCCGCGCCGCTGGTGGCCTCGGTCGCGCCCGCCGTTGCAGCCTCGGTTGCACAATCGGTGGCCGTGCAGCCCGCCGCTCCCGAGGCTGCCGCGGAAAGCACATCATCGGCACTGGCGGCGGCGGCACCGGCCTCGGGGCTGCTGAAACCGGTGGTGCGGGGCGGCGACGCCGGGTTGGAGCAGACCACTTCGGCCATTCTGGCCGAGCTGAACATCATCGACAAAGCCGAACTGCCGCAGGAAACGCAGGCGATGCGGTCGCTTTCCTCGCAGGCGATTTCGGGCCTGCGGGCCTTGCCCGGCGCGAAAAAGGCCGAGCTTGACGTGCAGGGCGCGACGCTGGAATCCATCGTGGCCGATGCGCTGAAAAAGGGCACGCCGGATGGCGAAATCAACGCGCTGGTCAATGCGGCGGCCGGGGCGGGCAAGATTTCGGTGCCTTCGGCGCTGGTGACCTCGGACGGCAAGGTGGACACCAATGTTCTGTTGGCCAGCCTTGTGAGCCAAGCGCAAATCGCAGCCGGCAAGGCCCCCAAGGTTGATCCGGGATCGGTTCTGGCCAGCGGGGCAGGGGTTGAAATTCGGGTGACCCAGAACGCGGCGGGCGGCACCACCTCGCACCAGTTCTACACGGTCTTGCCGGGCGACAGCCTTGGGGCCATTGCCAAGAAATTCTATGGCGACGTGGTCTATTACCCGGCCATTTTCGATGCCAACCGCACGATTTTGTCGTCGCCCGACCGGCTGAATGTGGGGCAGCGTCTGGTGATCCCGCAGATCTGATCGGCACGACAGGGAAAAAGACGGCAAGAAAAGAACCGTGAGCAGGCATACCCCCCTCCTTTGTGAGGGGGTTCTTTTTTGCGCCTCAGCCGCCTGTGTGGCTCATGTGGCGGGTCATCTGGCCGCCGATGGCCTGACGCGAATAATCGAAATCGTGCCCTTTGGGTTTGCGCCCGATCGCCGCCCGGATCGCCTGCTCCAGAAGGATATTATCGGCCGAGGCCCGCAGCGGGCTGCGCAGATCGGCCATGTCTTCCTGCCCCAGACACATGTACAACTCGCCCGTGCAGGTCAGACGCACGCGGTTGCAGCTTTCGCAGAAATTATGCGTGAGCGGGGTGATAAAGCCGATTTTCTGCCCTGTCTCTTCGATCCGCACATAGCGCGCGGGCCCGCCCGACCGTTCGGCCAGATCGGTCAGCGTGAACCGTTCGGCATAGCGGGCGCGCAGGTCTTTCAGGCTCCAATACTGATCCAGCCGGTCTTCGTTGCCCAGATCGCCCATCGGCATCACCTCGATCCAGGTCAGATCATGGCCTTCGCGGGCGCACCATTCGGTGATCGAGAATTGCTCATCCTCGTTGAACCCTTTCAGCGCCACGGCATTGATCTTGACCCGCAACCCCGCCTCTTTGGCGGCGGCGATCCCGTCCAGAACCTGCGGCAAGCGCCCCCACCGGGTGATATCGGCGAATTTCTTGTCATCCAGCGTATCAAGCGAGACATTGATGCGGCGCACCCCGCATGCGGCCAATTCGGCGGCGTATTTGCGCAATTGGCTGCCATTCGTGGTCAGCGTCAATTCCCGCAGGGCCCCGCTGTCCAGATGCCGCGACATGGCGTGGAAAAAGGTCATGATGCCCTTGCGCACCAAGGGTTCGCCCCCGGTGATGCGCAGCTTTTCGACGCCCAACTGCACAAAGGTCGAACACATCCGATCCAGTTCTTCCAAGGTCAACAAATCGGCCTTGGGCAGAAAGGTCATGTTTTCCGACATGCAATAGACACAGCGGAAATCGCAGCGGTCGGTCACCGACACCCGCAAATAGGATATCGGTCGGGCAAAGGGGTCGATCAGGGGAATGGCGCGCGTGTTCATGGGGCAAAGGTAGGCTTCCGCCGGTAGGGTGTAAAGGCGTCATTGAAGGATTGCGGGCCAGAAAAGACAGGTCTATCGTCGGGCCATGACACACAGAATTCTCCCCCCGCTTGTCTTGATTTTGCTGTCGACCTCATTGGCCGGATGCGCGGCTGTTGATCGGTTCATTCCTGAGAGATGGCACCGATCCGCGCCACAAGAGGGCACGGTGCGGGGCGCGCTTCTGAAACAAGAAGGGCGGGTCGTCGGGGCCAATCGGGTGTCTGCGGCCCGGCTGGATGAGACCACGGTCGAAGAAAAGAAAGCGGCCTTGTCCGCCGCCCCCACGTCGGGGGAGCGGTTGTTGGGCAGCGCGGCCGTATCGCTGGGCAGTCCGGTCGAGCAGGGCTTTTGGCTGAGGAGCCCGCTGGTGATCTTGCCGGGCAAGGGCCGCGTTGAAACGGCGGGTGGCAAATCGGTGGCGGTTGATCTGCTTCCCGGGTCGTCGGGCACGCAGCTTTCACTGGCGGCTTATCGCGCGCTTGGCTTTGCCTTGACCGATCTGCCGCAAGTCAAGGTTTTTGGGCCGTAACGGCCCGGCGGCGAAAGCCCGAAACGGTGAACAGCGCCAAGGCTGCCCAGATGACCGGAAAGGCAATGGCCTTTGCGCCCCCAAAGGGTTCCTTGAAGATGAACACCGCCGTCAAAAAGATCATCGTGGGCGCGATATAGCCCATCATGGCGATGGTGGTCAGGCGCAAGCCCTTGGCCCCATTGGCGTAAATCAACAGCGGTGCCGCCGTGACCACGCCGCACCCCATCAGCAACAGCGTATCACCCGGCACATCGGTCAGGAAATGGCCTTGGCCGGTTGCCGCAAGATAGCCCATATAGGCCAGCGCCGGTGGGGTCAAAAGGGCCACCTCCAGCGCGAACCCCTGATTGGGGCCGATGGGCAGAGATTTCTTGAGATAGGCATAAATGCCCCAAGTGATGGTCAGGCCCAACCCGATCACGGGAAGCTGACCCGCCTCAACCGTCAACAGGATGACCGCCGCCGAGGCCAGCGTGATCGCCACCGCCTGCATCCCGTTCATACGCTCGCCCAACAGAACGCGCCCCAGAAACACACTGAACAACGGGTTGATGAAATAGCCAAGCGCCGCCTCAAGCGCATGTCCCGACACGATGGCCCAGACATAGATGCCCCAGTTCAACGAAATCAGAACCGCCGTCACCATGCCCATCATCAACGTCTTGGGCGTGCGAAAGGCCGCGATCAGATCGCCGGTCCGGCGCCGGATCAAGATCACCGCCAAGGCAATCGGCAGCGACCAGATCACGCGATGCGCAATGACCTCGACGGCGGAAACATGGGACAACTGCTTCATGTAAAGGGGCATGAACCCCCACAGAAGATAGGCACAAAGTGCATAAAGAAAGCCCGACAGGCTGTCTTCGTTCCGGGGGGGCGTGGATGTGTTCATGGCCTTGGATTAATCGCGGGCGACGGCGCGCGCCACGTCAAATTTGTACCCCCTACAATCAACCCAATCGCGGCAGATCGAAATCGGGGGCGGCCAGCGTAAAGCCCGCGAATTGAAACCCCGGGCTGACCGTGCAGGACACAAGCGTAAAGTCCCCTTGCGACCGTGCCGCCTGCCACGCCATCGCCGGCACCACGATCTGTGGCGATTGTCCACCCATGACATCGGGGCCCAAAGTGTGATCGCGCGCCGCGTCCTGCCCGATCGACAGGGTCAGCGGCGCGCCCGCGTGATACAGCCAGATTTCATCGGCATCGACCCGGTGCCAATGGCTGGCCTCACCTTGTCGCAACAGAAACAGGATCGCCGTGCCACTGGCCCGCCCGCCCACATCGGGGCCGCGCCAGGTTTCGCGATACCACCCGCCTTCGGGGTGCCGGATCAGGCCCAGTTGCGCGATCAGGCGGTCAGCGAGATTTGGGACGGGCGCGGTTTGCGTCATGGGGCGGGGGGCTCTTTCTGAACGGGCGAGGGGATTGGGGCTTGCCGCCCGCTGGGCCGGTGCCCGCGGATGTCGCGGCATGGGTCTTTGGTGCGGTGGGAAGCGCGGGCACGGGCACATCCACCCATTGGCCCAAGCCAAGCGTGTCGAGCGTCCACTCTCCCACGCGCCACCGGATCAGGCGCAGACAGGGCAGGCCGACGGCGGCGGTCATGCGGCGGACCTGACGGTTGCGCCCCTCGCGGATGGTCAATTCGATCCAGGCATCGGGAATGGATTTCCGTTCGCGGATCGGCGGATCGCGCGGCCAAAGGGCAGGGGGCGCGTCGATCAAGCGCGCGCGGGCGGGCAGGGTCGGGCCGTCGTTCAAGACGACGCCTTGGGCCAAGGCCTTCAGTTGCGCCTCGGTCGGCGCCCCCTCGACCTGCGCCAGATAGGTCTTTTCCATCTTGTGCCGGGGATCGGAAATCCGGGCCTGCAGCAGGCCGTGATCGGTCAGCAGCACCAGACCTTCGCTGTCACGATCCAGCCGCCCAGCCGGGTAGACGCCCTTGACCGGAACGAAATCGGCCAAAGTCTTGCGCCCCTCGCCATCGGTGAATTGGCAAAGCACATCATAGGGTTTGTTCATCAGGATCAATCGGGCCATGGGACGGGTGTAACAGCTTGGGCGGCGGTCGCAAATCCCCAGATCGGGGCCCCGAGTTCTTGGGCCCATACGTTTTGGGGGCCCATCTCTTTCGGGGGACTTGTGCGGCGGTGGAAATCGACGGAAAGCTGTCATCATGAAACATGTGATCGTGATCGGAGCCGGTTTGATCGGCGCGGCGGCCGCCTATTCTCTGGGCCGTTCAGGATGCCGCGTGACGATGATCGATGCGGCCGGGGCTGGCGGTTTGGCCAGTCGCGCAAGCTTTGGCTGGTTGAACGCCAGCTTTCATCTCGATGTGCCCCATTTTCATTTGCGCCATGCCGCCATGCAGGCCCATGTGGCGCTGTCGCAAGAGGTGCCGGATTTTCACGACTGGCCGGGATGTCTTTGGTTCGAAGAGACAGGCCCGCAGGCGCAAAGCTTTGCCGAGGGGCTGGCGCATTTGGGCTATCCGACGGCGCGGATCGATGCCTCAAGCATCCGGGCAAGGTGGCCATTGCTGACCGGGGTCGATGAGGCGGTCTTTTTGCCCGGCGAGGGGGCCGTTGAGACGCCCGGTCTGGCGATGGCGCTTTGCCAACGTTCGGGGGCCGAGGTCTGGTTCGGCCCCCGGGTTCGGGCACTGATCGAACGGGGCGGGCGGATCATCGGTGTCGAGACCGGCGAGGGCCGGGTTCAGGCCGATGCGGTGGTTCTCTGCGCCGGGGTAGGGACGCCGGAACTGATCGCGGGTTTGGGCCTGCGGCTGCCGATGTTGCCGCGCCCGGGGGCGATGGTGGTCACCCGGCCCACGGCGCGGATCACCGACACCCTGCTTTGCGGACCGATGGGCGAGATGCGCCAAACCCGAGAGGGGCGGATCCTCTTGCCCACAAGCCCCGGCCATCAGGGCGACTCTGCCGAGGCCCTGACCCAAACCCCCGGCGATCTGGCGCGGGCGGCCTTGGACCGGGTGCGTCTGTTCTTTCCCGGGCTGGCACTCGAGGTGGAGCAGATCCTGACCGCCGCGCGCCCGGTGCCCGCCGATGGGCTGCCCGTCTTGTCCAATCCGCTGCCGGGATTGATCGTTGCAGTGATGCATTCGGGCGCAACGCTGGCCCCGCTGGCCGGGCAGGCGGTGGCCGATCTGGTCACAAACGGGCATTGCGACCCGGTATGGGACCGCCATTCGCTTGATCGGTTTCAGAAATGACAACGGGCGCCCAAAGGCGCCCGCAAATTTCTTATGAAGAAATTTGCAAGGATTTTGGTAAAATCCTTGCCCTTTGCCGACCTTAGGCCTTGAGGATCGAGCGGCCCGCGTATTCTGCGGTTTCGCCCAAGATTTCCTCGATGCGGAGGAGCTGGTTGTATTTGGCGACGCGGTCGGTGCGGGAGGCGGAGCCGGTCTTGATCTGGCCGCAGTTGGTGGCGACCGCGATGTCGGCGATGGTGACGTCCTCGGTCTCGCCGGAGCGGTGGCTGAGCACGGCGGTGTAGCCGTTTTCCTTGGCCATTTCGACGGCATCCAAGGTTTCGGTG
>JALQUQ010000310.1 GCA_023263735.1 Paracoccaceae bacterium
GCGGGCCACATCATCCGGGCGAAAAGAATGATCGGCCATGATGTCCAACGCGGCTTTCATATGACCGTGGGCCGTTCCGACACAGGGCCAGCGCTTGTAAAGCGTTGTGCGCCCCAGCCAGTCGCGGCCCAATCCATCCAGAATGGCATCGCGATCATAGGCACCGCCGAAATAACAGGCCATGATCCCGTTTGGCCCCTCAAAGGCGCGGTCGATACCGCCCAGCCCCTGCTCGGCCATCAGCGCCGCCAGCACCGCGCCCTTGGCCGAAAACCCCGCATAAAGGCCGCGCAGATCGCTGCCCGGCCCGGACACCATTTCCATCACGCCCGCCGATTGCAGCGTGGCGATGCCCAAGGCGGCGGCCATGCGCTTTTCATCGAACCCCATCACACGGCCTGCCGCGACCACCCCGGCAAAGACCCCTGCGACGGTTGAGAAATTCCAGTCCTTGCGCCACCCCGTGTGCTGGATCAACCGGGCAAACAAATCCTGTCCGGCGGCAATCGCGGCAATCAGGTCACGCCCCGACACCCCGCCCTGCCGCTGCGCCACGGCCAAGGCGGCGGGCAGGATCGTGCTGCCGCAGTGCTGCCCCCAAGGGGTCAGGTCGTCATAATCCAGCCCATGCACCAGTGCCCCGTTGGCAAAAGCCGCCATCATCGCGGGCGCGCGGCCCCCATATCCCAGCAAGGATGCCTGCGGCGCGCCCCCCGCCTCAACCGCGACGCTGTGGGCCGCGCGGCAGGCCGGTTCCAACCCGCTGGCCGCAAGGATCACCCCCAGCGTATCCAGCACAGATTTGCGCGCAGCATCCCGGGCCTCGGGGCACAGGTCGTCATAGCGCACCCCGGCCGCCGCACGGGCAAAATGATGTACAAGATCGGTCATTTCGTCCTCCTTTCATTTGCTTAGCATGCACAAGCGACAGAAAAGCATAGGACATGCCTAAGGCTCGTATCGGCTTATCGGGGCGGACGCGCCGGATTTGACCCGTTACCTTTGCGCCGACACATCCCGGGAGGAACCAATGCAGGCAGTTCAGGACCCCATCGTTCCAGACTATGTTCATGGATTGCAGCGCATCACCGATTTTGCCGAAATCGAAGAGGTGATGAAGTCACCCGAATTTCAGATCGATGGCGCGGATGAACGGTTCATCTTTCTGGACGACACGCTTTTGATGTCAGACGGTCAGCGGCATTCCGAACAGAAACGTCTGTTTGCGCCCCTGATGTCGCGTCAGGCGCTGGCTTATTACGAGTTGAAACTGGTGGAACCCGTCGTCCGCCAGTCGATCGCCGAACATGTGGCCAAGAAAGACGCACAGGGCGTGGTTCGGCTGGATCTGGTGCCGTTGATCCATGCGGCCCTGACCCGGATTTCGGCGCGCGTCACCGGGGTTGATGGGGTCGATACCGAAGAGCGGACCAACCGGTTTCGCAAACTTGTGCTGGTGATCAGCGCCGCGACGACGGCCAGTTTTTCCCGCGCGGCCGACCCCAAGGGCATGATTCAGCAGGGCCGCGATGCCATGCAATCGATGATCGATGAATTCCTCTCGGCCTCGCTGCTGCGCCGCCGCGCTTTGGTGGCCCAGCATCGTGCCGGCGAAATCGGGCTGGAAGATCTGCCGCGCGACATGCTGACCACCATGTGTCTGGCCGACGATCTGGCGCGCGACGATGACGGGGAAAAGATCCCCTATGTCTGGCGTCAATGCGCCCTGTTCCTGACGGCTTCGATCAAGACGACCAGCCACGCCCTGCCGCATGTGTTCATGCACATCGACGAATGGATGCGCGCCCACCCCGAGGATCAGGGAAAGCAACTTGACCCGGAATGGCTGCATCAGGCGGCGGCAGAATCCTTCCGCCTGCATCAAAGCGCGCCGGTGCGGTTTCGGCGCGCCGTCAAGGATTTGACCCTATCGACCGGGCGTCAGGTGGCACGCGGGGAAAGATTGGCCATCCATACACCCATCGCAAATCTGTCAGACGCAGTCTTTGGTCCCGATGCGCGCTATTTCAACCCAAACCGCACCGTTCCCGACGGGCTAAAACCCTGGGGCATGACTTTTGGGATGGGCACGCACGCCTGCCTTGGCCAGAACCTTGTGACCGGAATGCAGAACAAGGGCGATGAAAAACATGGCACGCATGGCACGGCGGTCTGTATGCTGAAAGCGCTGTATGAGATGGGCGCAACGCTTGACCCCGACCACCCCGCCCGACGGCCCGAAGGAAACTTGCACGATGTGTGGGAAACGGTCCCGATTTTGCTTCACACGGCTTGAACTGACCAAGGAAACACCATGATTACCAAACGTACCGAAGGCCGTGACGAGCCGATCCTCGATCCCGATCTGCCGATTGTCGACAGCCATATTCACCTGTTTGACCTGCCGGGAAACCGGTACATGGTGGATGATTATCTGGCCGATGCCCAAGGCGGGCATAACGTCTTGGCCGCCATCTATTGTGAAACGCAGACCTTTGCCCGCACCTCGGGCCCCGATCACATGAAACCCTTGGGCGAGGTCGAATTCGCCAATGGCGTTGCGGCCATGACCTCGACCGGGCGTTATGGCAAATGTGTCGTGGGCGCAGGCATCATTGGCCATGCCAACCTGACCTTTGGTGCCAAGATCGGCGAATTGCTGGACCGCTGTCTGGAAACCGCGCCCGACCGGTATCGCGGCATTCGGCACGTCACGCTCGATTACCCCGATGAGCGGCCCTATCAGTTCATCATGACCTACCGCCCGCCGGCCGGAATTCTGGACAACCCCGAAGTGCCCAAGGCGCTGGCCGAGCTGCAAAAGCGCGGGCTCAGCTATGATGCGGCGGTGTATGATTACGGCCTGCCCCGGCTGACCGAAGTGATCGACGGCTTTCCCGATCTGACCGTGGTGCTGAACCACATCGGCAATTTTGTGGGCGTCGATATGGACCCGACAGAGCGCGGCGAAAAATTCGCGGCTCTGGCGAAAAACCTGCGCGAAATCGCCAAACGCCCGAATGTCGTGGTGAAAGTCGGCGGTCTGGGCATGCCGATCCTGGGCTTTGGCTTTGAAAAGCGCAGCGAAGTGATCGGCTATGAAGCGCTGGCCGAGGCCTTCCGCCCCCATATCGATCTGGCGATCGATATCTTTGGGCCCGATCGCTGCCTGTTTGAATCGAACTTCCCGCCGGATGGGCGATCCTCGGGCTTTATTCCCACGGTCAACGCCTACAAGCACGTCTTGCGCGGTTTGTCCGACGATGAAAAGCGCAACGTCTTTGGCCGCAACGCCGCGCGCATCTATCGGCTGGATATCCCCGGCCTTTAACCGCCCAATTGCGCCGTGACAAAAGCCGGAAGGTTGATGGCACGGCGCGCTTTCATATCGACCGCCAACAGGCACAGATCAAACCGCGCAACGGTCGCACCGCTGATGGTTTGCAAGCCATAGGTCGTGACAAAAGATTTGCCGCTGGCGCCGCTGAGGCCCCCGACACAAAGCAGCAAATCGTCGGTCGAACAGCCGCCGCAGCGGGTATAGCGCAATTCGACCAACATCCGGCCGACATTTTCGGTGCGCATCCGCTCGATCGTGAACCCCAAGGCCAGATCATAATGGTGCAGCCCCATCGACGCCCGCGCCAAGGCCCGCCAGAACGGCATCTCTTGGCCGCGAAGATCCT
>JALQUQ010000311.1 GCA_023263735.1 Paracoccaceae bacterium
GACTTCGGTAACGAGGCCGTCCCAGTCAAGCGGTTTCGCGCATGCGAGGCCCGCCGCTGAGGTGCGGTTTTGAACATCTGGTCTTTCGAGGCCGTCCTGCTGTCACTGCCGCCTTCGTCTGAGATCACCCCGGGTGCATGCTTCGGTCCGTGGTCAGCGCGGGGCTGCCAACATGATGCTGGTTCTGTGCAATTCCGATGTGCCCATCTCATTGGCGTGCTCGATATGGATCGGCAACAGTCCGGACCACGGCGTCATCGGAACCGCGTCCCTGGGGGACCTCGAAGGCCTGCGGTCAGGCAGGCAACGGTTTGGAACTCAGTTTATCAGGCCGCACGGAGCACAGCGATGTCTGATCGGAAGTCGGTGTCATCGACCCACATCCGGTGAAGGATCACCCCGATGCGTCGCGCCAGGGCAACCATAGCGCGCTTGGCGCCACGGCGGCGAGCGACCTGCGCGGCCCATGTTCTCAGCCATGTAGATCGCCCGCGGTGCATCATGACGGTCGCGGCCTGGCACAGCGCACGGCGCAGGTTGACGTCGCCAGCCTTCGTGATGCCGCCCGAGACGTCGCGTTCGCCTGATTGGTTCCGCGATGGCGTGAGGCCAACCCATGGTCCGACCTTCTTCGAGGACGTAAACCGGGAGGGATCATCGACAGCGGACCGGTAGGTCAGCGCGACAACCGCGCCGATTCCGGGCATCGACATTAGCCGACGGCACACCGGGTCATCCTGGGCCAGTTGGCGGACACGGCGCTCCAAGCCCGCCAGCTCCTGTCGCAGGGAGGCCCGTGCCCGAAGCATCGGCTCTGTCGCGGTCTCCAGCATCGGATTGCCTGCCGCCAGTTCGCGGATGCGCTGTTCGAACCTGCCGCGCGATATGGCACCGACCTTGAGCCCGAAGTTCCGCAAAAGCCCGCGCAAAGACATTTCCAGCGCGATGAAGCCCTGCTGCACGGCCTTGCGAGCGCCGAGCACGGCACGAACCTCTTGCGCCGACACGGACTTGCAGTGAACTGGCCGGAACCAACCAAGATGAAGCAGACGCGCGATGCCCTCGGCATCCCGCCGATCTGTCTTGATGGGCATTGCTTTTAAAGCACCCTTCACTTGCCGGGTCTCCATCAGCACGACGTCCAGGTCCGCCTCACTCAGTCCGCGATGCAACCATTGCGACAAGGGACCAGCCTCGAGCCCAATGGCAGCAATGATGCCCTCTTGTTCGCCAATCCAACGCACCAATTCTTCCGGTTCGCTGGCGACCTGCGCCTCTTTCATGATCTTCCCATGCTCACTGATCACGCAAATCGCGGTCTTCGCCAGTGACACATCCAATCCGACAAACAGTCTCATCCCGCAGTCCTCCTCTTCCAGGATCCGATACGGGAACGGCGACAGCTTGCCCCTGATCTTGCAAGCAGTAACGGGCAGTGCGCGACGCAGGCCCCGTTACAGCATCTCTAGACTATGCCAATAAAACGGCAGAAACCATTTACAGTTTAACGTTGTAAGAACTGCATCAACCAGAAAACACGACATGCCTTCATGCTGGTCTCCGCGATTCCAAAGGTCTGCGGACATCATATTGGGCTGCAAAAAGATGTATTAAATATATACCAAAGTCAAGCTTGGTAAATATTTATTCACGGGGATCGGGACGGCCTTGTGGTTGTATCAAAAGGCGGTTCTTGGTTCGATGCCGGGTTTGCCGTGTGGCGTTGATCGCCCAATGGTTGTGCGTAGGGGCCAAGATCAGGCAAAGGTAGGATACTGCCACCGTGCTTTTACAAAAACCGTGGTCCAGGCTGCGACATTTTGCCCTTTAGGGGCGGGCGGTTCTGCGGGCAAGGGCGGCGATCAGATCGGTTCGGGTCACGATTCCAATGATTTTGCCATGGTCCAGAACCGGCACCGCATCAACATCGCCATCGGCCATCATCGGCAACAGGGCCGCAATCGGGGTGTTGGCGGTGGCGCGCGGCCCGGCAACGCCCATGATGTCGGCGGCGCGCACGGGGATTTCCCTTTCCCGGTCCAGCAGTCTTTTCAGAGCCGAAACAAAGCCTCGGTTCAAACGCAGCGCATCTTCCCGCACCCGGCTGATCAGGTGGATCTGAAAGATGACGCCAAGAAAACGCCCGCTGCCATCAATCACCGGCAGCGAGGTGAAGCGGTGGTTGCGAAACAGATCAGCCACTTCGCCAAGCCGGGTGTCGGGGGCCACCGTCACCAGATTGCGTGACATGACGTCGGCGGCTGTCATCGGCCCGGTATGATGCGAGGCGGCCTGAAGCTCGGCCGCGCCAATCAGGCGGGCAAGGTCTTCGACCCCAAGGTTGAAGGACTGCCGATAGCGTTCCAGAATCTCGGTCAGCTCTGCCTGCGAAAGGCCAAGCCGTTCGACCGGGTCTGCATCCTTGGTGCCATGGCGGTTGGGGTCGTCAAACTGGCGGAACGGATAGCGGCGCCCGGTCAATCGCGCATAAAAAGCCGCAATCACGACAAGCGCGGTGGTGCCAAGGGCAATCGGCGTCAGCGCGAACCAGAACCCCAAGTGCTGCACGGCGTCGGGGCTCATGGCGGCGGTCATGGCAACGGCGCCGGCGGGCGGGTGAACGGCGCGGCACAAAATAGTGGCGGTAATGGCCAGCCCAACTGCAAGTGCAATTCGCAACGCCGGGTCCGGCACCATCAGGCAAACGGCCACCCCAACCAGCGCCGCAAGCGTGTTGCCCACGATGGCCGACCAAGGCTGTGCAAGCGGGCTGTTCGGCACGGCAAAAAGCAGAACCGATGTCGCGCCAAAGGGGGCCACCAGATACAGGCCCAGTTGCAGATCAACACTTGGCGACAGCAGGAAAAGCCCGGTCAGACCCAGCCCGACAAGCGCCCCGAACCCGGCCCGCAGCGCTTCGCGCAGCGAGGTATGGGCAACGGCAGGGCCAAGAGAACGCAAGATATGCAATGGCCCACTCCTTTACGCCGCCAGCGCAGGGTTTCAGCAACAGATGAAAACTGCAAGCTTGCGCTGGCCAGATTCAGCCGGTTGCCGCCGGGCCGGTTTCGGAAAGAATGGCCCGCAAGGCCGGAACCACGCTGCGGCTTACGGGAATGGACTCGCCCGATTGCGTCACGATCTGCGGATTGCCCGAGATATAGACCAATCGCAGAATTTCGTCGCGGGCCACCCAATAAGATTTGTGAACCCGCAGCCCCCTGGCGGCGATGTTGCGCTCGGCCTCACCAATGCCGATCCGCAACAAGTAATTGCCCGCGCTGGCGATCACCGCGGTATAATTTCCCGAGGCTTTCAGCAAAAGCAGATGGCCGCGTTTTGAAACCGGAAGCAGTTTTTGCAATTCATCCTGAAATGCCGAAGGCAGCGGGGCCACTTTCACGGCAATTCCCGCGTTTTGCAGAGCGGCAATAAAATGGTGTCGATTGCGATAGGACATGAACACCCAGCCGGCAAAGAAAGCAATGTCGCGGTGAATGAAATAGAGGTCGCCATAACGGCGGTAACGGCAAAACCATGGGTATTAAAAGGCAGTAGAAAATTGCAAAAAATGGCTATTGCGTTGGTAAGGCAACAGGTAGGTTCCAGACTTCGGTAACGAGGCCGTCCCAGTCAAGCGGTTTCGCGCATGCGAGGCCCGCCGCTGAGGTGCGGTTTTGAACAT
>JALQUQ010000312.1 GCA_023263735.1 Paracoccaceae bacterium
GGCGGCCGTGGTGGTCCAGCATGTCTGCGTGGGCGAGGCAGCAGCCCGCGACCGGCTGGCGCGGTTCATGGCGCGCGGCATCGACATCTATTCGGCCGAGCGCGATTTTCCCGACAGCGACGCGACCTCGGGCCTGTCTGAAAATCTGGCTTGGGGCGAAATCGGCCCGCGCACCATCTGGCACGAAGGTCAACGCGCCATGGTCGAGGGCCGTGCCGGGGCAGAGCACTTTCTGAAAGAACTGGTCTGGCGCGAATTTGCCTATCACCTGATGCATCACACGCCGCAGATCACCTCGGCAAACTGGAAATCCGATTGGGATCATTTCCCGTGGCGGTCTGACAATGCCGATGCCGAACAGTGGCGGCGGGGCATGACCGGGCAGGATTTCGTCGATGCCGGGATGCGGGAATTGTACGTGACCGGGCGGATGCACAATCGCCTGCGGATGATCGTCGGCAGCTACCTGACCAAGCATCTGCTGACCCATTGGAAAGTGGGGCTGGATTGGTTTGCCGATTGCCTGATCGACTGGGACCCGGCCGCAAATGCGATGGGCTGGCAATGGGTTGCGGGGTCGGGCCCGGATGCGGCCCCTTATTTCCGTATTTACAATCCGGAAACGCAGGCGGAAAAATTCGACGCGGCGCAACGCTATCGCAACCGCTATCTGGCCGAGGGGCGGCGCGCCCCCGATCCGGTGGCGCTGTCGTTTTTTGATGCCACACCAAGGTCATGGGGGCTAAGATCAGGTCAACCCGCCCCCAAACCCTTGATCGAATTGTCCAAGGGCCGCGAAGGCGCGCTTGCGGCCTATGGTGAAAGGAAAGCCTGAGATGTCGATGGTTTCGAACCAATTTGAAATGGCCGGCAGCCCGGTGAAAACTGGCATCATGCAGGCGTTGACCTCGGTGCGAGGGCAGTCGGGCTTGCCTCGGTATTTCGCGATGGCCTTCGAACGGGCGGGCAAGCTGGGCGAGGGGCAGCTTGACTTTGTGCTGCCGGACGGACGGAAATTCCGTCTGAAGGGCGAAATCCCCGGTATTGTCGCCGAAATTCATGTGCATGATCCCGATCTTTTCGCCCGGCTGATCCGCGAGGGGGATCTGGGCTTTTGCGAGGCCTATCTGGAGGGCGGCTGGACCAGCCCCGATTTGCAGGCCTTTGTCGATCTGATCCAGCTTCCCGCCAACAATATCGTGGGCGACGGATTTCCCGGTATGGGTCTGGTGCGGGCCTTTGAAAAACTGCGGTTCCGCCTGCAGGCCAACAGCCGCAAACAGGCCCGCAAGAACATTCGCCACCATTACGATCTGGGCAATGATTTCTATGGGCTGTGGCTGGACAAGACGATGACCTATTCCAGTGCCTTGTTCGTCAATGGCACGGAAACGTTGGAAGAGGCGCAAACCGCCAAATATGCCTCGATGGTCGATCTGATCGGGGCCCAACCGGGCGATCACATTCTGGAAATCGGCTGCGGATGGGGCGGCTTTGCCGAATATGCCGCGCGCGAGCGGGGTTTGAAAGTCACCGCCCTGACCATTTCTCAGGCCCAGTTCGACTATGCGACCGCCCGGATCGAACGCGCGGGCCTTGCCGACCGTGTTGCAATTCGGCTGCAAGATTACCGCGACGAAACCGGTGTCTACGACGGCATCGCCAGCATCGAGATGTTTGAAGCCGTCGGTGAGCAATATTGGCCGACCTATTTCACCGCGCTGCGCGATCGTCTGAAACCCGGCGGCAAGGCCACGCTTCAAATCATCACCGTTCCCGATTGGCGGTGGGATACCTATCGCAGGGGTGTTGATTTCATTCAGAAATACATCTTTCCGGGTGGCATGTTGCCCGCCCCCTTCCGCCTGCACCAAGAGGCGGGCCGTGCCGGGCTTGAGGTCGTCGGGTCGTTCGAATTTGGCAAAAGCTACAGCGAAACCCTGCGCCGTTGGCATCAGACCTTCAACGCCAAATGGGACCAGATCGCCGAACAGGGCTTTGACGAGCGGTTTCAAAGAATGTGGAACTTTTACCTTACCTCTTGCGCCGGAGCGTTTCGCGGCGGAAATTGCGACGTAACGCAAATGACAGTGAGCCGCCCGGCCTGACCGCCCGTCGGCAGTTAGGTGGTAGGGAAATGCCAACAGCCGCAAAGTTGGTCGGTGCGCTGGTGACAGCGTTGGTCGCGTTTGGCTGCGCATGGGCCTATGGTGATGTGATCCCCGATGGCCGCCCGGTGGGACTGTTGCCTTTTGTCAGCGCCGCGATTGGCCTGTGTCTGGGGTGGTTCTCGCTGGGCCCGGCAGCGACGGGGGCCAGTTCATTGATCGATGGAATGGCGTCGGGCCTTCGGGTCGTGGTGACCGTGGCCATTGCCGTCGCTGCGGGCTTTGGCACCTGTGACATGCTGATCCGCGCCATGGCCGGGCGATATGACACCGTCCTCGACGCATTGCTGGCCATCTTTTATCGCACCATTGAATTGGGCACGCCGGCCCTGAACGCCGATCTGATCATGATCTTGCTCTTGGGCGGATTGGGGGCAGGCGCGGTCACTTATGGCGCATCACGTCGCTGGAAATAATTCCCCCTCCCTGAAAAACCAAAGACCTCCCCCTCATGACCACGATGTTCTTTTACGGCACCTTGTGCCATCTGCCGCTGCTGGAAACCGTTCTGGGGCACCCGATCGCGCTGATCCCCGGCCACTTGCCCGGATTTCGGGTGGCACGGGCCAAAGACCGCCCGCATCCGATGATCACCGCCGACCCCAAGGCGCAGACCCCCGGCTTTCTGGCGCGCAACCTGTCGCCCACCGATATCGACCGACTGAATTTCTACGAGGGCGGCTTTGCCTTCACCACGATCTCGGCCGAAGTCACCACCCAAGGGGGGGCGGAACCCGCGCTGATCTATCTGCCCGACCCCGGTCATTGGGAGGAGGGGGGGCCGTGGTCCTTGTCGGACTGGCAGGCCGAGTTTGGGGCCGTGCTGACCGAAACCGCTGCCGATGTCATGGCCCTTTATGGCAAGGCCGATCCCGCTCAGGTCTTGCGCCGCTATGGCAACATGCTGGTGCGCGGGGCATCGCGGTTGCGCGCCAAAGCTGCGGCCGCCCCCTCGGCCATTCGCCATCCGGCCACGGCGGCGGATGTGGACCTGCGCCACTACAGCCAACCCTATGCGCATTTCTTCGCGGTCGAGGAATATAACCTGTCCTTCCGCCGCTTTAACGGAACCCCCAGCCGGATCGTCAACCGCGCGGCCTTTGTCGCGGGGGATGCCGTCACCGTTCTGCCCTATGATCCCCAACGCGACCGGGTGTTGGTGGTCGAACAATTCCGCGCCGCCCCCTATGCGCGCGGCGACAGAAACCCCTGGCAGATCGAGGCAATTGCCGGCCGGATCGATCCCTTTGAAACCCCCGAACAAGCCGCGATCCGCGAAGCACAGGAAGAGGCGGCCCTGACGTTGGGCCCGCTGCATCTGGTGTCGGAATATTACCCCTCGCCCGGTGCCGTGACAGAATATCTCTATTCCTATGTGGCGATCTGCGATCTGCCCGACGGCGCGGCCGGAGTTTTTGGCGTTGCGGATGAGGCCGAAGACATCCGCGGCCATCTCCTTGGCTTTGACCAGATGATGGAGCTGATCACCAGCGGCGAGATTCAGAAT
>JALQUQ010000313.1 GCA_023263735.1 Paracoccaceae bacterium
GTTTGCGCAGGTCGTCATCATTCAGCGCCTGAACCCCGACCGAGACGCGGTTCACCCCCGCCGCGCGAAAGCCTTGAAAGCGGGCGGCCTCGACACTGGTCGGATTGGCCTCCAGCGTGATCTCGATGTCATTCGCCGGGGTCCACAGCGCCGTGGCCCGCTCGATGATCGCCCCCACCAGAGATGGCTCCATCAACGATGGCGTGCCCCCCCCGAAAAAGATGCTGGAAAGACGCCGGTCTGGCGTTTCCGCCGCCGCCCGATCCAATTCGGCCAGATAGGCGGTTTGCCAGCGATCCATGTCGATGCTGGCCGAAACATGGCTGTTGAAATCGCAATAGGGGCACTTTGACAGGCAAAAGGGCCAATGCACATACAGCGCAAAGCCCGTGCGTTGCCATCGTGCCGGGTGCGTCACCGGTCTGACCCCAGAATGGCCGCCGCGAATTTGTTGAACGCAACCGCGCGATGGCTGATCTCGTTCTTTCGCGCAGGGTCCATTTCGGCAAAGGTCAGGCTCTCGCCGTCGGGCTGGAACATCGGGTCATAGCCATGACCCAAGGCCCCCCGCACTGGCCAGACCAGCCGCCCGGTCACATGGCCCTCAAAGATCATGTCTTCGCCATCGGGCCATGCCAACACCATGGTCGCGCAAAACCGCGCCGTCCGCGGTTCGGGCGCGGCGCGGTCGTCCAGCGCCGTTTGCACCTTGGTCATGGCCAGCGTCCAGTCGCGCCCCGCCGGGGTTTCCGCCCAATCGGCGGTATAAACGCCCGGCGCCCCGTCAAGGGCATCGACACACAGGCCAGAATCATCGGCCAGCGCGGGCAGCCCCGTGGCCTTGGCCGCGTAATGGGCCTTGATCCGGGCATTGCCGATAAAGGTGCTTTCGGTTTCGGCGGGCTCGGTCAAACCGAAATCCCCCGCCGATTTCACCGAATAGCCATGCGGTTCCAACAGGGCCCGGAACTCTTCCAGCTTGCCCTTGTTATGGGTGGCAATCACCAGTTTTCCCGGGTCCAGCTTGCGCATGTCAGCCCTCCACGGCGGCCTTTTGGGCGGCCACCAGTTCCGCGATGCCCGCTTCGGCCAGATCCAGCAGTTCGTTCATCTGCGGGCGGGTAAAGGTCGCCCCTTCGGCCGACATCTGCACTTCGATCAGCCTGCCGCGGCCGGTCAGGATAAAGTTGCCATCGGTGCCAGCCGACGAATCTTCGGCATAATCCAGATCCAGCACCGGCTGACCGGCATAGATCCCGCAAGACACCGCCGCCACATGATCAAGGATCGGGTCCGAGATGATGGTCCCCGCCTTGAGCAGCTTGTTCACCGCCAAACGCAGCGCGACAAACCCGCCGGTGATCGAGGCGCAGCGCGTGCCGCCATCGGCCTGAATGACATCGCAGTCGATCACGATCTGCCGCTCGCCCAAGGCCGAGCGATCAACCCCCGCGCGCAGGGCCCGCCCGATCAGCCGCTGGATTTCCACGGTGCGCCCGCCCTGCTTGCCGGTTGCGGCCTCGCGCCGGGTGCGGCTGTGGGTGGCGCGCGGCAGCATGCCATATTCCGCCGTGACCCAGCCCAGCCCGGTGTTTTTCAGAAAGGGCGGCGCCTTGTCTTCGATCGTTGCGGTGCACAGCACATGGGTGTCGCCCATTTTGATCAGGCACGACCCTTCGGCATGTTTGGTCACTCCGGTCTCAATCGATACCGAACGAAGTTGATCCAGTTTCCGGCCAGAAGGGCGCATCGCAATCTCCTTATTTTGTTCGCGTCACATAGGCCCGCGAGGGGTTGTGATGCAACCCCGATTGACCCCGCCGCCCACAGGAATACTCTGTGCGCCAGAGGTAAGACCATGTCGGATAGCGAAAAGATCCTGTCAGAATTGAACGAACGCTCGAAAGAGGTCTTTCGGCGCGTCGTCGAGTCATATTTGACATCGGGCGACCCGGTGGGGTCGCGCACCTTGACGCGCAGCATGACCGAAAAGGTTTCCGCCGCAACGATCCGAAACACGATGCAGGATCTGGAATACCTTGGGTTGCTTGACAGCCCCCACATTTCGGCCGGACGCATTCCCACGCAGCTTGGCCTGCGGATGTTCGTCGATAGCCTGCTCGAGGTGGGGTCGGTCTCGCAAGAAGATCGCGACAGCATCGATGCCACGGCGGGGGTCAGCGATCAGGATGTGACCACGCTCTTGGATTCGGTCGGCGCGGCCCTGTCGCGCATCACCCGGGGGGCAAGTCTGGTCTTGTCGCCCAAGCGTGAGGCGCCGGTGCGGCATCTGGAATTTGTCAGCCTTTCGGCAGATCGGGCGCTGGCGGTGCTGGTCTTTGCCGATGGTCATGTCGAAAACCGTCTGTTCACCCCGCCCCCCGGTCAAACGCCCTCGTCCATGCGCGAGGCGGCGAATTTCCTCAATTCGCTGGCCGAAGGGCGCACCCTGTCGGAACTCCGCACCACCGTCTCCCGTGAAATCGCCCAGCGGCGGGCGCAGATTGATGCCTTGGCGCAGGATCTGGTGGAAAGCGGTCTGGCGATCTGGGAAAACGGCGGCCAGCCCAGCGAACGCCTGATCGTGCGCGGTCAGGCCAACCTGATTGATTCGACGACCGAAGCGATGGATCTGGATCGCATCCGCACGCTGTTTGACGATCTGGAGCGCAAGCGCGACATCGCCGAATTCCTAGAATTGGCCGAAGATGCCGATGGTGTGCGCATTTTTATTGGGTCCGAGAACAAACTCTTTTCACTTTCGGGTTCCTCTTTGGTGGTCTCTCCCTATATGAACGCTGATCGCAAGATCATCGGCGCCGTGGGCGTGATTGGGCCAACCAGATTGAACTATGGCCGGATCGTTCCCATCGTTGACTATACCGCCCAACTGGTGGGCCGTCTGGTCAGTGAACGCGGCAAGCCCTGATCCCGCACGAACGCAAGACACGGTTTTTAAGGAAGAACAGAATGGCGCAGGAAAAGGTGGCTTCAGAAGAAATCGAACTGGAGCAGTTTGACGACACCGCTCAGTCCGATGAACTTGAACTGCTGCGGGCCGAGCGTGACGAATTCCGCGACCAATACATGCGGGCTCTGGCCGAAACCGAAAACGTGCGCAAGCGCGCCCAGCGGGACCGCCGCGAAGGCGAACTTTACGGCGCCTCGCGTTTGGCCCGCGATCTCTTGCCGGTCTATGACAACCTCAAGCGGGCTCTGGAATCGGTGACGGACGAGTCGCGCGAACAATCCGCCGCCCTGATCGAAGGCGTGGATCTGACCCTGCGCGAATTGGTCAATGTGATGACCAAACACGGCCTGACGACCATTTCGCCCAAGGCGGGCGACATGTTCGACGCCAATGTGCATCAGGCCATGTTCGAGGCCCCGGTTCCCGGCACCAAGGCCGGTTCGATCATTCAGGTGATGAGCGAAGGCTTCCTCCTGAACGACCGCCTCCTGCGCCCCGCACAGGTGGGCGTTTCGTCGAACACCGGCGCATAAAACCCATCATCTCACTGAATTCGGGGGCCTTTTGGCCCCCTTTTTCAATCCTTGGCCTGCACCATCTGGCGCAATTCATAGATGGCCTTCAGCGCGTCGATGGGCGTCATTTCATCGGGGTGCAGATCGCGCAGTTTCGCTTCGACCTCCGATGGCTTTGCCACC
>JALQUQ010000314.1 GCA_023263735.1 Paracoccaceae bacterium
ATGTCATCGCCCAAGACCTCGGTCGCCGGAATGACCGGAACGCCCGCGGCAATCGCCACGCGCCGGGCCGATGCCTTGTCGCCCAAGGCGCGCATCGTCTCGGCGCGCGGGCCGATGAAGGTGATGCCAGCCTGATCGCAAGCTTCGACAAAATCGGGGTTTTCAGACAAAAGGCCATAGCCCGGATGGATCGCATCTGCGCCGGCCATCTTGGCCACACGAATGATTTCCGGGATCGACAGATACGCGCCGACCGGAGACAGACCCTCGCCCACACGATACGCTTCGTCGGCTTTGAAGCGGTGCAAGCTCAGCTTGTCCTCTTCGGCATAAACAGCAACGGTTTTCTTGCCCATCTCGTTGGCGGCACGCATCACGCGGATGGCGATTTCCCCACGGTTGGCAACCAGGATTTTCTTGAATTCCGGCATGGCAGTCCCCTTATTCCATGTCGCAGGCGCAGGCGGCGCAGACCGCGCCACTGTAGGGGTGCTGCAGTGCGGCGCAAGGGCGCGCGCTCAATTTCTGCAAAGTTTTGCAAAATATTCAGGTAAACTATTCAGTTGCAAAGCCCCGCGGCGAAAACCGCGGGACCCGACGTTTTTGCAGGCAATGGTTATTCGCCGCGCGGAACCATGCGGTTTACCAAGGGCACCTCTTTCAGCACCAAGGACAGCAGCAGACCTACGACGGCCAGACCCAGCCCGATCAGAAAGATCGGCATCAGCGAATGGGTGACCGTCGTCGAAATGGCCTCACGCGCGGCTTCGGGCAGCTTGGCCAGCATCTGCGGGCCCAGTTCGGCCACATCATGCAGGCCTTCGACCGGAAGTTCGCCCAGACCCGATGCCATGCGCGAGGCGAAAATCGCCCCGTACAGCGCCACCGCGATCGAACCGCCCACCTGACGGAACATCAGACCCGCCGCCGTCGCCGTGCCCAGAACATGGCGCGGAACGGTGTTCTGCACCGCCGTCGTCACGACCGGGAAAATACAGCCCATGCCACTGCCCACGCACAACAGCGCGGCCCACAGATAGGGCGCGGGCGACGTCCCCTTGAGGTTCAAGAGCAGGACCAGACCCACCGCCGCCAGAATCATCCCGATGGTCGGCAGGATCTTGTATTTGCCCGTGCGGCCCATATGGCGGCCCGACAGGGTCGAGGCGGACAGGATGCCAATGGTCATCGGAATCATCTCCCAACCCGATTGGGTCGGCGTGGCCCCCTTGGCGATCTGCAGATAGATCGGGATAAAGGTCAGCGTGCCAAACATGATCGCGCCGGTGATGAACCCGATCAGCGAGGTCACGGTGAACACATTGCCCTGAAACAGCGTCAACGGCAAAACCGGCTCGCTGGCGCGGGTTTCGATCCAGATGAAAAACACCATCGACACGGCGGCCACGGTTCCGATGGACAACAGAACCGGGTCGGTCCACCCAAAAGTCCGCCCGCCAAGCGAAGTCACCAGCACCAACCCGCCCAAGGCAAGGCTGAGAAACAAGGCCCCCGCATAGTCGATCTTGTGGCTGACGCGTTCCGGATTTGCCTTGAACGCAAAGAAGAACCCGGCCAAAGCCGCCAAGCCAAAGGGCAGGTTGACATAAAAGATCCAGTGCCAGCTAAAAGCCTCGACGAACCAGCCGCCGATCAGCGGCCCGATCACCGACGACACGCCAAAGACACCGGCAAAGACGCCCTGAACCTTGCCGCGATCCTTGGGCGGAATCACATCGGCGATGATCGACAGGGCCAGCACAAACAGCCCGCCGCCGCCCAGACCCTGCAAGGCGCGGGCGCCGATCAGAAATTCCATCGTCGTGGCGGCCCCACACAGCACCGATCCCAAAAGGAACAGGGCAACCGACACGAAAACCATGGCCCGGCGGCCATACAGGTCTCCCAGCTTGCCATACAGCGGCGCGACAACGGTCGAGGCCAGAATATAGGCCGTGACCACCCAGCTCAGGTGGTCCAGACCGCCCAGATCAGCGACGATGGTCGGCAGGGCGGTGGAAACGATGGTCTGGTCCAGCGCTGCAAGCAGCAGCAAAACCGCGACCGAGCCAATGACAACGCGCACCGAGGAATGGGTGGTCGTCGCCGGGGCGCTAACAGAAGCAGGCATAAGAACTCCGGATGAAGCATGAAGGCAGGGCAGGGCGAAACCCTGCCATTCCTGTGACCGGCGAAGATGTATGCTATTAGCATATAAATGCCAATATCAATTTGTTGACTTTGTCCTGCATTTCCGGCATCGCCACGGCAATCGCATGGAGATCCTATGAAACACTCTCCCGTTTATGTGGATATGATCGGCCCCGTCATGGCCGAGGCCGGTTATTCACCGGCAGGGATCGAAAACCTTTTGGCCATCGACATCGAGCATTTTCAATTCGTGCGCCGCGTGATGCGCGGGGTCATTCCCCAAGCCTTGATGGAGGAAATCGGGGCGGGTCTGGATGCCGGGCAATTCGAGGTGCTTTCGGCCCTGATCCGGATTCGCAACGGCTTTGGTCGCGACAAGGCCGAAGAGCCGACGGTGGGGTTACTGGCCGAAGAGTTGTGCATCGACCCGTCGCGGGCCAGCCGTGTTGCCTCGGATCTGGTCGAGCGCGGCATGGTGATGCGCGGGGCAAGCCAAACCGACGGCCGCAAATCGATTCTGATTCTGACCGAACAGGCGGAACAGGTGTTGCGCGCCTTTATGATCGCCAAGTGGAAACGCAAGATTCAGATCTTTGAGGGCTGGTCGGATGACGACATCGCCTGCTTTGCCCGCCTGTTTACCCGCTATAGCGAAGGGATGCGCCGGGTCTTTCCGTTGAAAGAAGAACCGGCGCAAAGCTGAACATTTCAAGAACAGTGCTTTCCCTTCCTGAAAACGGGCGCTATCTTGGTCCGCATGAATGTTTGGGATGAAAACGACGCTTTCGAAGCTGCGGCTGTGCCGCTGTCGCAACGGGCCATGGCCGCGCGGCCGGCTCCGTATTTAGAGGGGCTGAACCCTGCGCAACGCGCGGCGGTCGAGGCGCTGGATGGCCCTGTTCTGCTTTTGGCGGGGGCGGGGACGGGCAAGACCAAGGCCCTGACCACCCGGATCGCGCATCTTTTGACCACCGGAAAGGCGCAACCCAACCAGATTCTGGCGGTGACCTTTACCAACAAGGCCGCGCGCGAGATGAAAGAGCGGGTGGGCCGCATGCTGGGCCATGTGGCCGAGGGCATGCCGTGGATGGGCACCTTTCATTCGCTTTCGGTCAAGATTCTGCGCCGCCATGCCGAACTGGTCGGCCTCAAGCCGAATTACACCATTCTGGACACCGACGATCAGCTTCGCCTGATGAAGCAGGTGATTCAGGCCGCCAATATCGATGAAAAACGCTGGCCCGCCCGCATGCTGGCCAACATGATCGACGGTTGGAAAAACCGGGCGCTGACCCCGGACCGGGTGCCCAGTTCCGAAGCTTCGGGCTATGCCCATATGGGGACCGAACTTTATGAGAAATATCAGGACCGGCTCAAAACCCTGAACGCTTGCGATTTTGGCGATCTGCTGTTGCATTGCGTGACGATCTTTCAGCGCCACAAGGATGTGCTGGAGCAATATCAGCGCTGGTTCCGCTATATCTTGGTTGATGAATATCAAGACACCAACGTGGCCCA
>JALQUQ010000315.1 GCA_023263735.1 Paracoccaceae bacterium
CCGGAGGAGGAGGTGAGTCAAAAAAAAAGAGGCTCCTTACAGATTCGGGCATAGCTGGCCATGCGATGGATGGAGATGGACAGAATGAAGGCGACGAGAAAATGGGACCCGGTTGGTTGGATTCGCAGTCGCCAGTCGCCACTCTGCCACTCTTCTTCAATGAAAAAAAGACAAATCTCGATGATCCTAATAAACAACGGCAGCAGCACTCTCAAGCTAGATAGAAGGCGCTGCTCAACTGGTCAGCGGGTATGGTAGTAGACAGACATCATCATCATCCCCGAAGAGGGCGGTCTGGGTGTGTTCGTCGAGCGCGGTTTGGTCGAGGTGACGGGCTATGATCTTGCAGCGTCAACGGTGGCGCTGCGGGCCGGTTTCGGCACTTTTATCCCCGCGATCGGCGCCCCCCCCGAGCGCGCGCGGCAATGGGGCGAAAGCCGGGTTTCTGCCGCTTTTGCGTTCGTTCTGGGGCGCTAGGGGGCAGGTGGCCCATAACCGGGCAGGAAACTGACGGTCAGCCGACCAAAACTGCGCAGATCGATCTCGGGCCCAGGCAGCGTTGGGGTCTTGGCCAATTCGGTGGCGCGCGGTCCGATCAGAATGCGGCTGCCCAATTCCTTGTTTGCCTCTTGCAACCGGGCGGCCATGTTCACCGCATCGCCATGCGCGGTATAGTCAAACCGCGTGCCATGGCCGACATCGCCCAAGATCGCCATGCCCGTTTCGATCCCGATCCTTGTGTGCCCAAACTCGGCCGCGCGGAAAATGTCGCTGGCGCGCAAGGCCTCGGTCGCGGTCTGAATGTCAACGGCGCAGGCCAGCGCGTGATCGACGTGTCCGGCCAGCGTTTCGGGGGCGTTAAAGAGCGCATGCACCGCATCGCCCACGATCTTGTCCACCATGCCGCCATGCCGTTCGACCAGTTCGGTCACGTGCGTCATGTATTGATCAAGCAGCGCCACCAAGGCCTCGGGCTCGACCCGGCGGGTCATCGTCGAAAATCCGGCGATATCGGTGAAAAGCGCGGTCACTTCGCGCATTTCGCCAGCGACGCGCGGAATGTCTTCGCCGCCCGCCAATCGCGACACCACCGCGGCGGGCAGGTGTTTGCGCATCCGCGCCCCAAGGCGGCGGGCGGCGATGCGGCTTTTGACAGCCGCCGACAAAATCGCCGAAGCACTGGCCAGTACCATGGCCGCGATGGGAACGACCGGGTCAAGAAGCAGCCCGTTTTCTTGGGCGGCATAGGCACAGACCGCCAGCCAGCCGGACGCCGCCGCCAAGGCGGTGGCGAACCCAACCACGGGCGACACTTGCAGACACAGGGCCATCAGCGCCATCCCGGCCACCAGAGCCACCACCGCTTCAACCTCAGGTCCGTTTTGCAGACGCGTGGGCAGGGTTTCGGCCAGAATTTGTTCGACCGCATCAGCCTGAAAATGGACGGTCGGATGCAAGGGCCCAATGCGGCTGGCCCGCAATCCACCGGATTCCGGCAGCGCCGACCCGATCAGCACAATCGCCCCCTGCGGCAGGGTCACCGCTCCGCTCAGGATGTCGCTTGCCGAATGGGTCCGATGCGCGCGGCTGGCGGGGGGCGTGGCGGCAAATCGGAAATCGCCCGCAGGGGTCAGATCCAAGGTGCGCGTGCCCAGTCGCAGCCAGCCGCGCCCGTCGGTCGTGCGCCCCAAGACCGAAGCCGAAATGCCAAGGGCCGTGCGCACCATTTCGATGCTCAGGGAGGGCAGAGGCCGACCTGCGACAAAAACCGCCGCCGGCAGACTGCTGACCCGACCCGCCAGATCGCCCGCGATGGCGATCAGGCCCATCTGGCCGTTTGTCATGTCCAAGATGGCCGGGCAGGGCAGATCGGCTCCTGCGGCCGTCCATGCCGGGGCATCGGCCATAACGGCAAGGCGGGGGGTATCAAACCCGGGCAGATTGGTCGCCAACGGTTCGTCGGCCAGCAGAAATCCGGGGATGATCGTGCTTCCCAGATCGATGGCATGCTGCATAGATTGATAAAGGGCGGCCGTGGCCGAACCGGGGGGCGCGTCGCAATTTCCGGCGATCAGAATATCCAGCCCAATCGCCACCGGCCGCGCCAAGGTCAGCTTGTCGATCAGCGCCGCCAGATCCCTTCGTCCCCAAGGACCGCCGTCGATGCCGGTGCGCGCGATTTCCACCACATGCACCTCAAGCGGGGTGGCGCGCGGCAGGCCCGCAGGCAGGGCGGGCGCCGTTCCGTCGGGCATGGTCGCGGGCAACAGCGCGTCAAAGGCACGCTCTTGGGTGACGGTCAGCGCATCCGGAGGGTCAAGCGCCGCAAAGGCCAAGAGCAAAAGGCCCGCAAGCCCCGCCAGCAACCCCGGCAGCCAAGGCAGGTTGACCCGGTTCAGGTCAGCCTCCTGCCGCGTCGGCCAGCGCCGAAAGGAGGTCAGGATTGCACAGGAAAGTGCCCCCGTCTTCGCGCTTCAGGGCTCCGGCCTCTTCCAGATCAAGCAGGGCGCGGTTCACCTTGGGGCGGCTGGCCCCCAGAATGGCTGCCATCTCGCCTTGGGTCAAAGACAGGCGCAGGCGCGGGTCTTCGGGGATATCGTCGCCGTGCAATTGGCGCAGGGTCAGCAGGAAAAACCGCGCCAACCGCCCCGAAAGACCGTAAAGGGCGATGGTTTCAAGCTGATCGGTGGTTTCGCGCAGACGCTGGCACACATAGCGCAGCGCCGCCGCCAAGAGTGTATCGCGCAACGGGCCGGGGATCTGGTCAAAGGCCGCACGATCCAGCACCAGCCCCTCGCCCTTTTCCACGGCAACGGCGGCGGCCGAGCGGGGGGTTCCATCCAGAAAGGCCAATTCGCCCAAGAAATCGCCCGCCTCGGCATGGCGCAGCACCAATTCGCGCCCTTGTGCGGTCAAGAGTGACAGTTTGATGCGCCCCGTGCCCAAGGCCAGAACGCTTGACCCTGTATCCCCGCGATCAAAGATGACCTGACCCGCACGAAAATGAACCGGACGCGAGGCGCGGGCCACTTCGCTCAAGGCTTCGGTGGGCGCCCCTTCGAACAATGCCGCGCTGCGCCACAGACGCAGGGCCATGGCATCGGCCTTGCCGCCAAGATCGGACATCTGTTTCCCCCGCAGGATTGTTTTTCCCGCAGTGTAGGCCGGAAAATTGATTCCGAAAGCCTGATTCCGGCAAAACACACGTCCAAGGGATGGGCTTTTTCGGTGGGGTATTCCTAACCCCGGCGCATCCACCATGGCAAAACGGCCGCCCAGGGGTCTTTGCGCGGTGGTGGGCTGGGGTTTGGCGCCGGTTTTTTTGCCGTGTCCGGCGTCGTTTCGGGGCCGCACATGGCCTCGATCTGTTCGGCATCCAGCATCTTGAAGGGCTTTCTTTGACCACCACGCAAGGTCATGCGCAACGCCTGAAAGCTTTTCACGATCAGACTGGAAAAGCCAGTCCAGCCCCCAAAGACTTTCGTCCCCTCTTTCAATCGTGATCGTTTGGGGCCGAACTTTTGGCAATTTGTGCGGTTTTCGCGTATCCTTCCCGCATTTGAGGGAGTTTTCGGATGCGCGCATTGCTTTGGGCCCTGTGTGGGTTGATGTTTTCTGCCGTCTCAGCCGAAGCCGCTGGCAAGGTTGCTTTGGT
>JALQUQ010000316.1 GCA_023263735.1 Paracoccaceae bacterium
GTTCACCCGACCGTCCAATTTATAGCCGACCTTGGCAGCGCCCAGATGGCCTTCCATCTGGATCACACCGATCCGGCCGCCTTCTTTCAATTGGGCGAGCAGCGCGTCGGGCACGAATTCAACCCCGCCCTGCACCATGATCACATCATAGGGGCCATGTTTGGCGGCACCGGCGGCCAGCGGGCCCGCGACGACGGCGGCATTGTCAACCGACTCGGTCGACAGGATTTGCTGCGCTTCGTTCGCCATGGCTTCGTCTTCTTCGACGGCCACGACAGCCTCGACCATGCGGGCGATCACGGCGGCCGAATAGCCCAAGCCGCAGCCCACATCCAACGCCATTTCGCCCGGTTGCAGGTCAAGCGCATCCAGAAGCTTGGCCAAAGTCCGCGCCTCCAACACCACGCGACCGGGCCGCAGGGCCACATTGTCTTCGGCATAGGCGGCTTCGCGCAGGTCGCGGGGCACATAAACCTCCCGCGGGACACTCAACATCGCTTCGATGATCGGAAATTTGGTCACGTCCGAGGGGCGGACCTGCGTATCCACCATCGTAACTCTGCGGGTCTGGAAGTCGGTCATTTCTGAACTCGTCAGTTTAGTTCCCTCACTCATTGTCTTGCCACAGATGTTTGGCAGGGGCAACGGGACAAACGCGCAACCAAAGGGGTTCCGTTGCGAAAGACACAAGAATTCCGGATTACGGGGCACCAGCGCCCTGAACCAGACTGGGAACGATGATCGAAAAGGCTTTTTGCGCCGCATCCGATTGATCAAAGGAACACATCACCCCCAGATCGATATCGACGCAGGGGCCCATTTCCTCATCATGCCAATCGATGGGATTGAGGAACCAGACCGCGCCGCCATCGCCATCGACATGTTCGAAAAAGACGGCAGACACATCGGCCGCCACCTCTCCCTTCCCGATCTCGGGGAAATAGGGCTGTTCGGCCGACCACCCGGCCGGCAGGGCAAAGGACAGGCCGGTGTCGCTGTCCTCATAGGTGCAGCTCTCCGGCCCTTCGCAGCGATAGGGGATGTTTTGCGAAAAGACGATGGCCGGAACCTCGATCACCTTGCCCTGATCGGCGGCCGAAAGGTCAAGGTTCAGCTCATAGACATCCAGATCGGTAAAGGCGCTGATCATATAGGGGCCCGGCGCCAAGGCGACTTGCCATTCCCCGACCTTGGGTTCGTCCTCAAGCACCATGGAAGACAGGATATCGGCATCGTCGGGCAAGTTGGTCGGGGTGGCCGACCATGTGGCCGGAATGTCCTTGGCCGCGGCGGGCAGGACAAAGGACACCGTCACCTCTTGGGCAAAGACGGGCTGCACCAATGCCATCGTAACGAAAGCCGCACCCCAAAGCCGGACCATTGTGAACGCCCTTGTTCCACCCTCATCAGCGCCTGCCTAGCACAGGAAACGGCGTTGGGGAACTGGCTGCGCCCCGGCAAAACCGCAACGTGATGCGGTGAAATGGATTGAAAAGGTTGGGGATCAGCGGCTTTCGCGCGGATGGGGACGGATCGGAATTTCCTTGAGCAGCCCCCCCACCCCCATCGACGCGATGTCGTCATCGGAAAGGGGAAAACCACAGGCCAACCGCTCCAGCACCCAATCGGCCCCATTCAGGGCCGGGCTGCGCGAACAGCCGGGAAGACCGATCACCGGCCGCCCCTGATAGCTGCCATGAAACAACAGATTGCCCGGATCGACCGGCATCCCGAACCGCGCGACTGTGCCCCCGGCCCGCCGCACCGACTGCGGCGCGGTGTCATAAAGGTCGGACGTCGCCGATCCGGTCAGAATAAGGATGATGTCGGACGTGGCCGCCTGAATGGCGCGGGCCAGCGCCGCCTCATCATGGGGCACAGAAACGCAATCGTCCAACGCCATGCCAAGGATATCCAGCCGCCCCTTGATCGCCCCACGGGATTTTTCGGCCAGCTTTTCCGGCATGCCCGGCACATCGGTCAGAATAAGCGTGGCCCCCCGCCGCGTGACAGGCGCAATCCGAATGGCCCCCCGCGCCAGATCGCAGGCCCGTTGCAGCGCCGTTTCGGCAACGGCGTAAGAGATGATCTTGACCGTTCCAACCAACAGCCCCTTGTGCACGCGGGTAAAGGGCGCAAGCGTGGCAAAGGTGATGGCGGGATCGATCCGGTTCAACCGATGCACCGCCTCGGCGTTCAGATCGACGATGCCGGGCCCCACCGCATTCAGGTTGACGCGCCCGGTAAATGCGGTCGACAGCGTCAACCCCGCCGCCGCCGCATCGGGCACCAAGGCCGCCGCCAGCCGCGCGGCCGCATCATCTTCGCCCACATCGCCCGCATCGGGGCGGGCCACGGTCAACCGCGTCACGCCAGCGGCCTGAATGGCGGCAAGGTCGTC
The DNA here is from genome assembly GCA_023263735.1 of Paracoccaceae bacterium. Classification (GTDB taxonomy): domain Bacteria; phylum Pseudomonadota; class Alphaproteobacteria; order Rhodobacterales; family Rhodobacteraceae; genus Pseudotabrizicola. The sequence continues at coordinate 2,402 of JALQUQ010000316.1, forward strand.
GTCCGACAGCACCATCCCCTTGCGGAACCGCCCTGCATCGCTCAGCACCGAATGCGCAAGGATCGCGCCCCGCGCCTCGTCCAGCCCGACCTCTCCGAAAAACATCAGCCCTTCCTCAGCACTTGGGTGATTTGGGCCATGATCGAAACGGCGATTTCGGCGGGCGTCTTGGCCCCGATGTCCAGACCCACGGGGGCATGTATCCGCGCCAGCGTTGCGTCGTCATAGCCCGCATCGCGCAACCGGTCGATCCGCTTGGCATGGGTGCGGGTCGATCCCAGACAGCCCAGATAGAAACAGTTTGAGGCCAGGGCCGACCGGATCGCCGGATCATCCAGCTTTGTATCATGGGTCAGCGTGACAACGGCGGTGCGAGAATCGGGGTGCTGGCCCAAGACCGCCTCATCCGGCCAATCCTCAAGGATCACCTCGCCCGGAAACCGGTCGCTGCTGCCAAAGGCGGCGCGCGGGTCGATGATCACCGGATCATAGCCCAAACTGCGCGCCATGGTGACCAGCGGTTGGGCAATATGCACCGCACCCACCACGATCAGCCGCAGCGGCGGATTGTAGACCGCCAGAAACCGGCCGTCTTCCTCCATCCCCGACCGATCAGACCGCAGCCGCAGATCGGCCGCCGCATCGGTGCCGGGGGCGATCAGGTGGCGCGCCCATCCCTCAACCCCGATCGCATAGAGCAGCGGTTTGCGCGACTGGCGGGCGGCCACGATGGCGGCAAGCATCTCTTCGGGCAGACGATCCCCCCCGGCCCCGATCGGCTCGACCAGAACCCGGATCGTGCCACCGCAGGCCAGACCCACCGAAAACGCCGTTTCGTCGCTGACCCCAAAGGTCAAAAGACGCGGCTTGCCATCTTGCAGCGCATCCATCGCCTCGGTCACCACCGCGCCCTCGACGCAGCCGCCCGAAACCGACCCCATGATTTCGCCATTGCCCGAAATCGCCAATTGGCTGCCCGCCTGACGCGGCGCGCTGCCCCAGGTTTCCACCACGGTCGCCAAGGCGGCGCCTCGTCCGTCACGGTGCCAGCCCAAGGCGATTTCCGGGATTTGGTCGTGCTGTCCTGCTTGCATGTCGGATGCTCCTTCCGGCTTTGACTATTCCTTATCCGACCCGGTCGCACCAGTGGCAAAAGGTGGCAGTGCCGCAGTCCATGCCTTTGACGCCCCCCGACGGAAACCTTGCGGTTCCCAAGAAAAAAGGCGCCGCGACGATGCCGC
>JALQUQ010000317.1 GCA_023263735.1 Paracoccaceae bacterium
GTCATTATTCCAAATCCGCCGATGTCGAAGACGCGCCGCGCCGCGCGCCGCGTGCCCGCAAACCGATTTCGTCTTGGGAAGATGAGGCCCCGGCCAAACCGCGCGGCCCCCGCCCCGCCCCCCGCAAATCGGGCTATGAAGATCAGGGCGCCCGCCCCTCTGCGCCCAAAGCGCACCGCAGCGCAGCACCCGACGCCAAACCCCGCAGTGCCAAACCCGCCCCCGCACGTTCGGGCTATGATGAGCATGAGGCGCGTCCGGCCCGAAAGTTCGCCGCCAAATCTGACCGATCCTCTGTGACCGAGGCAAAGCCGCGCGGCGCCAAACCCGCAGGGGCAGCCCGCCCGACCGAAGGCAAGAGCTTTGCCAGCGGCCCGCGCAAAAGCCATGGGGCAGGCGATGCGGCGGCGCCCCGGCGTGCACCCTCGGGCCGCCCCGCAGCCCCGAAAGACGGCCCGAAACGGCCCCCACGGTCGCGCGGCTAGGATTTTTCCGCCGCTTTTCCCCAGACCTGTTGGCGCGGCCCCCGGCCGTGCCTATAGTCTTAGACAGTTTTGGGTATTTCGGGGGCTGACATGTCGTCAGGTGGTTTGCAGAACCTGTCTTTCGTTCTGCTGTTGGGGCTGATCTTTTACGTCGCTTTCGGGGGGATCGTCTGATGGCCCAGCGCTTTGGCGGCAAGTATTCGCCCGGTCAAACCACGCCCCCCACGCCCGGCCAACGCCCGCCCCCGGTGCACCCCTTTGACGGCAAGGTCCCGGCGCGGGCTGGCATGCGCTCGAACCTGCTGTTTCTGGGCGGGCTTTGCTTTCTGCCGGGCGCGTTTTTCTCGGACCCTCAGGGGTTGATCTTTGGGCTGGGGGCGGCGGGCGCGACCCTGCTGGGCGCTTGGCTGACGCGAGAAGGCTTGCGGGCCGAAGATGCCTATAACGCCCGCACCATCGCCCGCCGCCCCGCCCTGCCGCGAAAGCTCTTTGGCGCAGTCTGCGTCGGGGCGGGCCTTGCGCTTGGCGGTCTGATGCAGGGGGCGGGGCTGGTTTTCCCCCTCGCGCTTGGCGTGATTGGCGCGGGGCTTCATCTGGGGGCCTTTGGGCTTGACCCGATGAAGGACAAGGGCGCCGAAGGGATCGACAGTTTTCAGACCGACCGCGTTGCCCGCGCCATTGATGAGGCCGAGGCGATGCTGTCCGCGATGTCCGATGCCATCCTGCGCGCCAAGGAGCGCAGTCTGGAAACCCGCGTGGCCCAATTTTCCGCCGCCGCCCGCGCGCTGTTTCGCACGGTCGAACAAGACCCCCGCGATCTGACGGCGGCGCGCAAATATCTGTCGGTCTATCTGATGGGCGCGCGCGACTCGACGGTCAAATTTGCCGATCTTTACGCGCAAACCCGCGATCCAAAGGCGCGCGCGGATTATGTTTCGCTGCTTGACGATCTGGAAACCACCTTTGCCGCCCGTTCGACCGCGCTGCTGACCGACAACCGCACCGATCTGGATGTGGAAATCAGTGTCTTGCGCGACCGGCTCCGGATGGAAACCTGACCTTGCCCTGCGGGTCGGTTGGTTTCAGAAATGATGTCATCAAACGGAAATTCCCCGCCGATACGATCAATCAGCACTGGCAAAACCCGACCGCATGACGCAACTTGGGATTGGCCGAAAGCCTCATTCGGGCGGAATTTGCCAAAGAAACGCGTTTCAAAAGCAGGATTGTGATCAGATGAGTGAAGAAACCCGCGCCGCCGCCCAGACCGTCTTGACCGAGATTGAAAAGGTCACCGCCGTTGTGTTGCCCGAACCCGGGGGTGAAATCGTTCCTTTGGCTCAGGCCCCGTCGGACAAGGCCGCCGAAATTCGTCGCCGCATGGACGAATTGGACATGACGAACACACAGTCGATCATTGCGTTCGGATCGTCGGCGCAGGCCGAATTGCAGGTGATCAGCCAATCGATGTTGGCCGATGTCAAGAACAAGGATGTCGGGCCCGCGGGGGACAGCCTGCGCAAGATCGTCTCGACCATCCGCGGGTTCAGCTCGGACGAATTGGACCTGCGCCGCGAATCCAGTTGGTGGGAAAAGCTGACGGGCAAGGCCGCGCCCTTTGCCCAGTTCGTTGCCCGCTATGAGGATGTGCAGACCCAGATCGACAACATCACCACCGATTTGTTGAAACACGAACACACCCTGCTCAAGGACATCAAGTCGCTGGATGTGCTGTATGAAAAGACGCTCGATTTTTATGACGAGCTGGCGCTTTACATCGCGGCCGGAGAGGCGAAGCTGGCCGATCTGGACGCCACCACCATTCCCGCCAAAGAGGCCGAGGTTGCGGCCGCCCCGGCCGAGGATCAGGTGATCAAGGCGCAGGAACTGCGCGATCTGCGGGCGGCGCGCGACGATCTGGAACGCCGGGTGCACGATTTGAAACTGACGCGTCAGGTGACCATGCAGTCCCTGCCCTCGATCCGGCTGGTGCAGGAAAACGACAAATCGCTGGTGACCAAGATCAACTCGACCCTCGTCAACACCGTGCCGCTGTGGGAAACCCAATTGGCGCAGGCGGTGACCGTGCAACGCTCGCGCGAGGCGGCCGAAGCGGTGCGCGATGCCAATGATCTGACCAACGAGCTTTTGGCCAAGAACGCCGACAATCTGCGCGAGGCGAACAAGGTCGTGCGCGAGGAAATGGAGCGCGGGGTCTTTGACATTGAAACCGTCAAACAGGCCAATGCGCAATTGATCGCCACCATCGAAGACAGCCTGCGCATCGCCGATGAAGGCAAGGCGCGCCGGGCCGCCGCCGAGGCGGATCTGATCAAGATGGAGGGGGAATTGCGCGATACCCTGTCTGCCGCGCGCGCCCGCGCGCCCGCCCCGACCCCCACTCCATAAGGACCAAGGCAATCATGGCGCGATCTGCCAGCTTTAGACCCTTGGCCGCCGGTTTGATTCTGGCGACGGCCCTTTCCGGCTGCATCTCGGGGCAAAATGCGCCGCGCCGGGTGCCGCAGGGCGCGGGTCTGGCCAGTCTGACCCCCGCGCCGGCCCGGCCTTCGGCGGCAAGCGAGGCGGTCGCCCAGCATTTCGCCAAGGTGCAAGCCAGCCTGTTGCCGGCGGGACTGTTGCGGTCGGATGGCGGCGGCAAGGATACGCCGTTCAATGACCACATGCTTGCGGCGAATTTCCTGCGGATCGCGCTTTACGACGAATATACCCGTGGCGCCAACGGTCCGGTGCAACGCCAAACCGCCAGCGTCTTGCGCCGCTGGTCGGAACCGGTGCGCGTGGCGGTCAGCTTTGGGGCTTCGGTTCCGGCGGATAAGCGGGCCACAGATCAGGCGCGGATCGCGTCGTTCCTTGCCCGCCTTTCCCGCCTGACCGGGCATCCGATCGGGCTAAGCGACCGGTCGCCGAACTTTTTCATCCACATCGTGAACGAGGATGAGCGGCGCACACTTGGCCCCACCTTGCGCGCGGCCCTTCCCGGTCTTTCCGACGGAGAGGTGCGGGGCATCACCGATTTGCCCTTGTCGACCTATTGTCTGGTCTATGCGATGTCAGAGGGCAAGTCGGGCACCTATACCCGTGCTTTCGCCGTGATCCGGGCCGAACATCCCGATCTGATGCGCCTGTCTTGC
>JALQUQ010000318.1 GCA_023263735.1 Paracoccaceae bacterium
ACGCCCTTCCGATCTGGCGAAACCCGCTGACCCCCGGGATATTTGGACCAAGATAAAGGCAAGGGGCGGCGATCGCCCCTTTTGTCATTTCAGGCGGCGGATCAGGCTGGACGTGTCGTTGCGGCCGCCGCCCATGCGCTGGATATCCTTGTAGAATTGATCGACAAGCGCGGTCACCGGCAGGGAGGCGCCGATCTCATTGGCGGTGGCAAGGCAGATGCCGAGGTCCTTGCGCATCCAGTCGACGGCAAAGCCGAAATCGAAGGTGCCTTGCAGCATGGTCTTGTGGCGGTTGGCCATCTGCCAGCTTCCGGCGGCGCCCTGGCTGATGACCTCGACCACCTTTTCGCCGTCGAGCCCGGCTTTTTCGCCAAAGGCAAGCGCCTCGGCCAGCCCCTGCACCAGCCCGGCGATACAGATCTGGTTCATCATCTTGGCGATCTGGCCCGCGCCGCTGTCGCCCAGACGGCGGCAAATCCTTGCATAGGCGGCCATCACCGGTTCGGCCCTGTCGTAATGCGGCGCATCGCCCCCGCACATGATCGACAAGATCCCGTTTTCCGCCCCCGCCTGACCGCCCGAGACCGGCGCATCGACAAAGCCAAGCCCCTTTTCCGCGCCGATGGCGTGGAGTTCGCGGGTGACTTGGGCGGAAACGGTGGTGTGGTCGATGAAGATCGCCTCGGGGTCCATTCCGGCAAAGGCGCCGTCGGTGCCCAAGGTCACCGCCCGCAGATCGTCATCATTGCCGACGCAGGCGATCACGAAGTCCTGACCGAGCGCCGCCTCGCGCGGGGTGGGGGCGCTGCGTCCGCCATGTTGGGCGACCCAAGCCTCGGCTTTGGCGGAATTGCGGTTGTAAACCGTGACCTGATGGCCTTTTGCCGCCAAATGGCCCGCCATGGGAAAGCCCATCACCCCCAGTCCCAAAAATGCCACCTTGGCCATCGGCGTCCTCCATCGCATTGTGCTTTTTATCCTGATGTCCTAGGTAACAGCCGCATCCCCGCCGTCAAGGACAGGCCCCCATGCTCACCCTCTTTCGTTGGCTTTTGCGGCTGTTTACCGGGCTTTTGGCCTTGGGCGCCTTTGCGCTGTTCGTGGCCTATTGGTTCCTGGAACGATCGATCCCCGATTATTCCGAGGATTTCAGCGTATCGGGGCTGAGCGCGCCGGTCGAGATCGTGCGCAACAACTCCAGCGTGCCGCATATTTTCGGCAAGACCGAGGAAGATGTCTTTTATGCCTTGGGCTTTGTCCATGCCCAAGACCGGCTGTGGCAGATGACGATGTTGCGGCGCACGGCGCAGGGGCGGCTGTCGGAAGTCTTTGGCAAGCGCACGCTCAAGATCGACGAATTGCTGCGGCGCTATGACCTTTATACCTTGGCGTTGAGTTCGGTGGCGGCGCAGGATGCGCAGACCCAAAAGGCGCTGGAGGCTTATGCCCGGGGCGTGAATGCCTGGATCGGGCAGGTCAATCTGGGGGCGCGCGGACGGGGCGCGCCGGAGTTCTTTTTCTTTTCCAATGAAATCGCGGCCTGGTCGCCGGCGGATTCGATTGCGGTGATCAAGTTGATGGCCTTGCAGATGTCGGGCCAATTGGAGGCCGAGGTGCTGCGGGCCAATGCCTCGATCCTGCTGCCCGAGGCGCGGGTGGCCGATCTGTTGCCCGATGATCCGACGCAGGCCGTGACCGCCCTGCCCGATTATGCCAGCCTGATGCCCGGTCTGGTTCCGAATTCCGATCCGATCCAGACGGCCTCGGGGCCCTTGTCGCCCTTTTCGCGGTTGCCGATGGCGGGGGCGTCGAATGCCTGGGCCGCCGCACCGGGGCGGGCGGCGGCAGGGGGAACGCTTTTGGCCAATGATCCGCATCTGGGGTTTACTGCCCCCGCGATCTGGTATCTGGCGCGGCTTGATCTGCCGACGGGGGGCGTGATTGGCGGCACGATCCCCGGGGTTCCGGTGGTGATGGTGGGGCGGTCGGCCGAATTGGGCTGGGGATTGACCAGCGCCTATGTCGATGACCTTGACGTGGTGATGGAAAAGCTGAACCCGGCCAATCCCGAGGAATATGAAACGGCCGAGGGGTTCGTGCCCTTTGAAACCCGGCGGTCGATCATTCAGGTCAAGGATGACGTGCCGGTCACGATCACCCTGCGATGGTCAAAGGCCGGGCCGATCCTGCCGGGCAGCCATTACAATCTGGCCTCGGTCACGCCTGCGGGCCATGTGGCGGCGCTGTCTTGGACGGCGCTTTCCCCCGCCGATACGACGATGACCGCTGCGATGCAGATCATGCGGTCCAAGACGGTGGCCGAGGCCATCGCGGCGGGGCGTCTCTTCATCGCTCCGGCGCAAAACCTGATGCTGGCCGACAAGACCGGAATTGCCATGCAGGTGATCGGGGCCGTGCCGCGCCGTGATCCGGGCCATGCGACCCAAGGCCGGATGCCCGCCTTGGGCACCGATCCGAAAAACCGCTGGCTGGGCACCTTTCCCTATGAAACCAACCCGCGCATCCTTGACCCTTCCAGCGGCATTCTGGGCAACACCAACAACAAGACGGTGGATCTGCCCTTCCCCGAACATCTGAGCTTTCTCTGGGGCGATACGCAGCGCATCCAACGTTGGCTGACCCTGATGAAAACGCGCGAGGTGCACACCCGCGAAAGCTTTATCGAGGCGCAACTGGACACCGTTTCTCCGGCGGCGCGGACCGTGCTGCCGCTGATCGGGGCCGATCTGTGGTTTACCGGCGAGGCCGCACCCGAAGGCACGCCCGAACGCCTGCGCCAGCGCGCCCTGCAGCTTTTGGCGGAATGGAACGGCGAGATGAACGAACATCTGCCCGAACCGCTGATCTATATGGCGTGGCTGCGGTCGCTGAACACCCGGCTCATTCAAGACGAGCTGGGCCCGCTGGCCGAGGAATTCACCCACCCCGACCCGATCTTTATCGAGCGCGTTTATCGCAACATCAATGGGGCCAGTGCGTGGTGTGATGTGATCCAATCGGCGGCGGTGGAAAGCTGTGCCGATCTGGCACGGATCGCCTTGGACGAGGCGTTGATCCAATTGACCGAAACCTATGGCCCCAATCCCGAAACCTGGCGATGGGGATCGGCGCATCAGGCCACCCATGACCACCCGGTTCTAGGGGATGTGCCGCTGCTCAAATGGTTCGTGAACATTCACCAAAGCACCTCGGGCGGCGATTTCACCCTGATGCGTGGCCGGACCAAGGGCGAAGGTCCGAACCCCTATCTGAACGTGCATGGGGCAGGATATCGCGGGGTCTATGATTTTGCCGACCCCGACAGCTCGGTCTTTGTGATTTCAACCGGGCAATCGGGGCATCCGATGTCGCGCAATTATGATGATCTGGGAGAGTTGTGGCGGCGCGGGGAATATGTGCCGATGAGCCTTGACCCCGAACTTGCGCGGGCCGCCGCCGTGGGCATCAGTCACCTGACGCCCACGCCGTGATGCGATCAGGCCTCGGCGGCGTTGGTCTTGTTGGCCAACCGCCCACCGGGCCAGAGTTTCAGCACCTTCCATGCGATGATGGCGTTGAAC
>JALQUQ010000319.1 GCA_023263735.1 Paracoccaceae bacterium
AACCTTAAAATCTGACTTAGATACACTAAAATCTTATCAAAGTAAATTTTTATCTTCAGATTCTCTTATAGATAAAAAGAAATCTGAAATTCAGAAAATAGTTAACAATATAGATCAATTAGAAGAAGAATATAACGAAATTAAGCAAATTTTAATTGATAATGATATGGTTTGTGGTAGTTGTAATCGATTTGGGGGAGATGAAATTTGAAAAAAATAAGAGTTTTGGTGATCGGAGACAACCACTGCAAAGATAAAAAGCCAGCTAACAGAATAGATGAATATTGGTTAACTGCAACTAATGAATTTTTGGAAACACTTCAAATTGCAGAAGCTCAAAAGGTAGATTATGCTATTTATCTTGGGGATATATTTGATTCTAGAATTGTGCCGAAGCGGGCCCCGCGCCAGACGCGGAAGCGGGCGTTGTGTTGCGGGACCGGATTGCCAAGCTGCGGGCCGAGCTGCTGAACGGGCCGGTCAAGACACTCACCTATCGGGCCGAGCGCGGGCGCGAGATTTGGCTGCGCTGGTATCCCGACAGCAATTTTTCCGAATTGGGGATCGCGCCGCCTGATCCGGCAGAGGCGGCCGCGCTGGCCCGGCTGACCGAACATCCGTCGTTTTCGCATCTCTTTGATCCTTTGGGCGCGCAGGATGCCAGTCTGCACACGGCGTGGGAGGCTTTTGCGGCCGAGGTCGGCCCCGCGCGTGCGGCCTACCTTTTGCGCAACCGATCCCAGCAGGCCGACCCGAACTGGCAAGGGCGGATCGGGCGGATTGCGGGGTTGCCGACCCAAGTCGCGGTTTTCGGGTTTGAGGGGATGGCCCCCGTCGAAATCGGGCGCGGCCGACCGATCCCGGCAAATGGCGCGGCGGCGGGTATCGTGAACTATGGTCCCGGTGCGGTCGATCAGGTGACGTGGTTGACCGATTTCAACCTTGCGCTTGAATTGGGGATGGGGCTGCGGATCACCGACCCCGCCAAGGTTGCGCGCGCGATGGAGACCGACTGGATCGTGGCGGCGGGCGTGGGGGCGGGGGACGGTGCCGCAGACCTTGCATCGCTGATCCAAGACCGAACGGCCAGCGGGGGGTTTGCCTTTCTTGCGCCGGGGGCCGCCACCAACAACAGTGCCGACGGGCGCACCGGGTTCAGCGAAGAGCCCGACGCAACCGTCGTGACGCTGGACACGGTTTTTTCCCGCGAGATGGGGGCGTTCCAGACCCCCGGGCTTGCCGCGCACCGATTTGCCGATGCCTTGGCGCTTCCCCGGTCTTTGGCCGAAATCGCGCCGGGGGGCACCGATGCCAGTGCCAGCGATTTCGTCCATATGCTGCGGGTCGTTGGTCCGGTGCTGGTGGACGACCGTCTGGATGGCACGACCGCGCTGGAAGGGATCGATACGGCAGAGTTTATCGAGCTTGTGGCCCGCCATGTCGCGCCGGGGGGTGTGCTTCCGCCGCTGCGGATGGGCGATAATGCCTATGGGATCGCGGCCGTCTTGCCCTTTGCCGATTGGACGGCGGATTTCGACAGCCGAGAGGAAGACCGGCTGGCCGCGCATTTCAAAGGGATGGCGACGATCCTTGGCGGCCCGCTTGAAACGGCGGCGCGGGCGGGGGCGGTGGTTCTTGGTCCCGAAGACCCGGACACCGCCGAAAAACTGGGCTTGCTGTTCGGGCAATATCCCGGCGCGCGGCATCTGGCGGTTGCGCTGAATGATGCGCAGGACACCCGGCCCTTGGGATGCGCCTTGGTCAAGGGGCCCGAAGCGCGGCATGCGCCGGGGGCTTATCTTGCGGCGCTGCGCAGCCTGCCACAAGATAGCCCCGATCTTCCCGATCCTGCGGCTGATGATCGGGATTGGCCCTTGCTCTACCGGCTTGCGCGGCTCAGCCTGCGGCGCAATACGCTGTTTGAAATCGCCCGCCCGGATATCACGGCATCAGGCGGGGCGCGGCGCGGTTTGGCGGGGCTGGAGGATGTGGCGCCGGGGCGGGGAAAGCGGCGCGCGGGTCTTGAACCGGCGATGCGGGGGCCGCTTGACTGGGCCGAAGGCAGCAGCCTTGCCACCATTGCCCGTGCCCCGACCGTACCGGGATTGGACCCGGCGCGCGCGCTTCGGCTGCGCACCATCAACGCCCGGTTTGAAACCGCCCTGCGCGCGCTGGCCGCGATTGCCGCCCGAGGGGACGCGGGCCTGCGTCATCTGGAAACCCTGATGCTGGGGGTGATCGACCTGCTGCAATACCGGGTCGATGCCTGGATGAACGGCATGGCGGTGATGGCGCTGGCCGAGCAACGCGAAACCGGAGGGGGGGCCGGGCTGTCGCTGGGGTGGTATGGGTTCCTTGGCCGTCTCAGCGCGCCGTCAGGGCGGGGGCAGGCGTCGGAATATGTGCAGGCGCCCGATATCGCCCGGGCGGCGGCGGCGGCGGTTTTGCGCTCGGCCTATCAGCGGCATTCGGGCTCGGGCGCCTTTGCCATCGGCCTTTCGCCCCGGCGTCTGCGGCCGGCCTTGGCGCTTTTGGGTCAGCTTGACACCGGCCTTACCCTTGGCGAGACGCTGGGCCTTTTGGGCGAACGTCTTTTGCGGGATGCGGGCGCGAGCGGCAGGATTTATGACCTGCGCCGCGATTTCCCGATCCAGAATCCGGATTTCGCGGCAACCGGGCAGTCTGGTCCGGCGGCGCGGCGGATTTTTGACGGATCGGCGTTTCTGGCCGCGCCGCGCCCGGCCAATGCAGCCTTGGCCCGGCTGCACGATCAGCTTGCCGATGCGTTGGACGCGCTGAGCGATCTGGTGATGGCCGAGGCCGTCTATCAGCGTGCCTTGGGGGCCACGGATGCGGCCAATGCGTGGCTTCAGGTCTTGTCGGGCGATCCGGTTCCGGGGATGCCCGAGGTGATCCGCACGCGGCGGCAGGGGCAGGGGTCGGACCATCGGGTCAGCTTGCTTTTGCCCGCGCCGACCGATCAGGCCAGTGCCGCGACGGGGGCCCTTTTGACTCTGGTCGAGCCGGGCCTTGCCGCCTTGGCCTCGGACATGGGGGCCCCCGATGCGCTGGCCGTTGAAATCCGCGATATTTCGGACGGGACTTTGGTGTTTGCGGCGCGCTATGACGGGGCGACCCTTGGCCTTGGGCCGCTAGAGCTTGGCTTTGACAGCCCCGGCCAGATTGGCCAGCGCGTCGCGCTTGCCGTTTTGGCTGATCCGGCGCTTTCACCCGCCTTGCGTGCGGCGGTTGACTTGGCCGAAGCGCCGGCGGCGGCACTGTTGGCGCTGCCGCATGTCACCATCGCGATCACCGATCCGGCCAGTGGGGGCGATCTTGCGGCCAGTGCGGCCGTGCTTGGGCCCTTGGCGGCGCTTGCATCCCGTGGCCGCCCCCTTTCGCCCGAGGATATGGCGGCCGCGGCCGACCCTGCGGTGCCACTGGACGAACCCTTGACGCTGGCCGCCTATCGGACCGCGATCACCGACCTAGCCAACCGGTTGCAGGCGCTGCGTGGGCGGCTTGCCCCGCTGGCCGAGGCGCTGACGACCGAGGCGAGACGCGTGTTTGACCATGCCTA
>JALQUQ010000031.1 GCA_023263735.1 Paracoccaceae bacterium
GGTGTTCAGCGACTGTGCGCCAGCCCCCTCGGCGCCGAGTCCCAACGACAGCACCACCGCCAAAGCCCGGTTTCGCATCATGGCCGCCTCCCTTTGGCCAAAGCCTAAGACCTTGGCCAAGAATGACAAGCCGCTACTTTCTGCGCCGCACAACCTTGCGGCTTCCCGCCGGTTTCGGCCCCCGCGGGCCCGCATCGCGCACGCCCCGCACCTTCCCCTTGGGGCCAAAGCGGCGGCGCGAGGGGCGCCCCGTCGGCAGGGTCTGATTTTCGATCGCCACCAGATCCAGCATGATACCGCCAGTCACGGGCGTGGCCTCGGTCAGCCGCACGGTCACCCGTTGCCCGATCCCGATCACCATCCCGGTATCGGCCCCCATCAGACTTTGACTGTCGGCATCGTAGTGAAAGAACTCGCGCCCCAAGGCCCGCACCGGCACCAGCCCATCCGCCCCGGTTTCATCCAGCTTGACAAAGACCCCAAACCGCTGAACCCCGGAAATCCGCCCGGTGAATTCCGCCCCCACCCGATCCGCCAGATAGGCGGCAAGATACCGGTCCGTGGTGTCGCGCTCGGCCGCCATGCTGCGGCGTTCGCTGTCCGAAATCAGTTTGGCGGTTTCATCCAGCCCCTCGATCTCTTCCGCCGTCAGCCCATCCTTGCCCCAACCATGCGCCGAAATCAGCGCCCGATGCACGATCAGGTCCGAATAGCGCCGAATGGGCGAGGTGAAATGCGCATAATTCATCAGCGCCAGCCCGAAATGCCCCAGATTCTCCGGGCTGTAATAGGCCTGCGTCATGCTGCGCAGGGCCGAGATGTTCATCAGCTCGTCAAATTCCGTGCCCTGCGCCTGTTCCAACAGCCGATTCAAATGCGCCGTTTTCAGCACCTGCCCCTTGGCCAAGGCAAAACCGCTGGCCTCCGCCACCTCGCGCAGCGAATCGATCTTGTCCAGACTCGGCTCTTCATGCACCCGAAACAGCAAAGGGGTCCGCTTTGCGATCAATTCCTCGGCTGCGGCCACATTGGCCAGCACCATGAATTCCTCGATCAGCCGATGGGCATCATAGCGCTCCTTGAACGCAACCGAGGTCACCTTGCCCTCCTCCGAAAGCTCGATCCGCCGCTCCGGCAGGTCAAGCTCCAGCGGTTGCCGCCGCGCCCGCGCCCGTTTCAGCGCCTCATAGGCCGCATAAAGCGGCTTCAAGACCGGCTCGACCAAGGGCCCCGTCACATCATCCGGCGTCCCGTTGATCGCACTTTGCACCTGTTCATAAGACAACGACGCCTCGGACCGCATCAATCCGCGCAGGAACTGATGACCGATCTTGTTGCCTTGCGCATCGATCCGCATCCGCACCGCCAGACAGGCCCGATCGACATTCTCATGCAACGAACACAAATCCCCCGACAAAACGTCGGGCAACATCGGCACCACCCGATCCGGGAAATAGGTCGAATTGCCCCGACGCCGCGCCTCACGGTCCAAGGCCGATCCGGGCCGCACGTAATGCGCCACATCCGCAATCGCCACCCACAGCACGAATCCCCCCGGATTGCCCGGCTCGGGATCAGGCTCGGCCAAAACCGCATCATCGCGGTCGCGCGCATCCACCGGATCGATGGTCACAAGCGGAATGTCCCGCAGATCCGTCCGCCCTTTCACACCCGCCGGCACCATCCGGTCCGCCTCGGCAATCACTGCATCGGGAAACTGATCCGGAATCCCATGCTGGTGAATGGCGATCAGCGATACGGCGCGCGGCCCGGTCGGGTCCCCCAACCGCGCCACCACCCGCGCCTGCGGCAAGCCCATGGCCCGCCGCCCAACGGCCTCCGCCTCGACCAGCTCACCATCCCGCGCATCCATCGCATTGTCGCGACTGACGCGCCATTCCTTGTCCGACCCCTTGTCGATCGGAACAATCCGCCCCCCCTCGGCCCCGGTCCGAAACACCCCCAGCACGCGCAGAGGGTTCTGCCCCAGACGCCGTATCAACCGCGCCTCATAGGCATGGGCCTGATCATCCACCGCCAAAAGCCGGGCCAGAATCCGATCCCCCGCGCCCAGCGCCGGATCGCCCTTCTTTGGAACGAACAGAATCTTCGGCGCCTCTTCGGCGCTCTCCCATTCCAACGGTCTGGCAAACAGATCGCCCTGCCGATCCGGCGCCAGCATCACCAGCACACTGACCGGCGGCAGCGCCCCGACGTCCCGGTAACTGCGCTTTTGTCGCGACAGTTGCCCCTCGGCCTCCAGCTCTTTCAACATCCGCTTCAGCTCGATCCGCGCCGCACCCTTGATCCCAAAGGCTTTGGCAATATCGCGCTTGGCCCCAAGGCCGGGGTTCTCATGGATCCATTTCAGGATCGCGTCTTTCGAGGGCAATTGTTCCATCCCTTTGCCCTACCACGGACAAAGCCCCCCCGAAAGCACCGATGATTTGCACCTTTTGAAAATACTCCCGCCGGAGGCGTCCCCGGCCGGACACCGGGCTCACCAGCGGGTCAGCGCGGCCTCGTCCTCGTCCTTGGCCTGCACCCATTCGGTGCCATCGACGCCAATTTCCTTTTTCCAGAACGGCGCGCGGGATTTCAGGTAGTCCATCAGAAATTCGGCGGCGGAAAACGCATCCGCCCGATGGGGCGCAGCTGTGGCCACCATCATGATCGGGGCATTGGCGTCCAGACGACCATAGCGGTGGATGACAAGAACATCGTGCAAGGCCCAGCGGGTCTGGGCTTCGGTCATCATGGCGGTGATGGCGCGTTCGGTCATGCCCGGATAATGCTCGATCTCCATCGCCGACAGCGTGCCGCCATTGTCGCGCACGATCCCGGTAAAGGTGACGATTGCCCCCGCCCCCGATTGGGCAGCGGCAAACCGGTTCGCCTCCTCGCCCAGATCGAATGTCTCGGATTGCACCGCCAATCGCATCTTTATCCCCCGGTCATCGGCGGAAAGAACGCCACTTCCCGAACGCCCGCCAACGGCGCGTCAAAAGAGGACAATTCCTGATCCAAAGCCACGCGCAGGCTGGCCAGATCGGCAAAGGCAGCGGCATAGCGCTCTTCGCGGGCCGAAAGCTCGGCAATCAGGTCACGTACGGTTGCGGCCGAGGTGTCGACCTTTTCGCGCCCCAGACCCACCCTTTCGCGGACCCAGGCAAAATAAAGCACGTCGATCATTTGTCGCCGTCCCGCAGATAGGGCAGCGATTTGCGGAAATAATCCCAGCCGGTGATGGCGGTCAGGATGCCGGCAATCCAGATCAGGCCCAGACCGACCATCGTGGCAATCGACGAACAGCCGCGCGCGCCACAGGATTTGATCGGATCGGCCAGCCCCTGCGTCACCAGTTCGGCATATTGTTCAACCGAAAGGCCCCGGCGCGCGATGCCCTCCAGATGCTCCAGCCCCGTGCCCAGAAACAGAATCGCAATGGCGACCATTTGCGCCGTGGTCTTCCACTTCGCCAGCTTGGTCACCTTCAACAGGCCCGCTTTCGCGCCCAGAAATTCCCGCAGGCCCGAAACGAACACTTCGCGGAACAAGATCACGGTCACCGGCAGAATCAACCACGGATTCATGCCGGAATAGCCGGTGATGATGACAAGCGCGATCACCACCATCGCCTTGTCGGCAATCGGGTCAAGCATGGCGCCGAATTTCGATTCCTGATGCCACGCACGCGCCAAATAGCCGTCAAACCAATCGGTGACCGCAGCGACGATAAACAACGTCAACGCAAACCAATCTGCCCAAGGCCGATGGAAATACAGAAACATGATCGCAACACCGGGCGCTGCAATCAACCTCAAGACCGTCAGAATATTGGGCAAGGTCCATGTCATAGCCGATGCTTATCGCATTCATGGGGGTGGGGGGAAGCGGCTTTCATCAAAAAGGCGGCGGTGCGACAAAGCTGATCCGCGTTTTCGTCACGGGGTGATGCAAGGACAGCCGTTCGGCATGCAACATCAAGCGCGGAAAGTCCCGCGCCGCGCCACTGGCATAGATGGGGTCACCCAGAATTGGATGGCCCAGCTCCATCATGTGAACCCGCAACTGGTGGCTTCGGCCCGTTTTCGGAAAAAGCTGCACGCGGGTTTCCTGATCGCTGCGCGCAATGACCTCCCACCCGGTTTGCGCCGGTCGCCCCTGTTCGTGGTTTACCATCTGGCGGGGGCGATTGGGCCAATCGGCACTCAGCGGCAAATCGATCAGTCCGCTGTCGCCATTGACCCGCCCCCAAACCCGCGCCACATAGCTTTTTTCGGCGCGGCGCTGTTCAAACTCTTGCCCCAGAAACCCTTGGGCCTTTTTGTTGCGCGCAAAGATGATCAGCCCCGAGGTGTCGCAGTCCAGCCGATGCACCAGCAAAGCTTCGGGATGTTCGCGCTGCAGTCGACCAATCAGACAATCATCCCGCCCTTCCAATTTGCCCGGAACCGACAAAAGCCCCGACGGCTTGTCGACCACCAGAATTTCGGAATCGGCATACAGGATGTTCAGCGGATCATCCGGCGGATCATAGACAAAATCCTGCATGATATTGACCGTCATCGGATCGAATGCCCCGCAGCCCGCAGGCGTTCGGCAAGGGTGCGAATATGGCTTGGCCCCACCTCACAGCATCCACCAACGATGGTTGCCCCCATCTCGACCCAAGACATGGCGAAATCGGCGTATTTTTCCGGGGTCAGATCGTGGCGATGGGTCAATTCGCGCACCGTCGCCGCATCTTTCAGAAAGTTGCCCGAAATATGGGTGAACCCGTTGGCATAGGCCCCAAAGGGCAAACCAAGCTGGGCCAAGGCCTGCATCGCCGCCCCCATGGCCTCGGGCACCGAGCAGTTGGCCAGAACGGCGGAAATCGGATAATCGGCAATCAGCCGCGCCAGATCGGTCAGAGCTTCGCCCGATCGCAGCTTTGATCCGTCATGATCATCCACCGTGACCGACAGCCAGATCGGCTTGCCAGCCGCGACCGCCCCTTTGACCGCCCCCTCGCACATTTCGACCGACGCCAGCGTTTCCAGCAGGATCAGATCGACGTGGGGCCCAAGGATCCGCGCGATTTCGGCATATTTCGGGGCGGCAATGTCCACGGGCTGGGTCACTTCGGGACGATAGGTGCCGACCAAAGGCCCCATCGACCCAGCAATGCGGCCGGCCCCGTGTTCGGCGCGCGCCTCATGCGCCTCGGCCAAGGCACGCAAATGCAGCGCATGGAAATATCCATCCATGTTTTGCCGTTCCAACCGGTCGTGGTGAATGGCATAGGTGTTGGTGGTTGCGATGGTCGCCCCCGCCGCGAAATAATCGCGGTGAATGTCGCGCACCATGCCGGGATGATCGATCATGACCCGCGTGGCCCACAGCGGGGTCGGCTCGTCGCCCGATCGGGCCACCAATTCCTGCCCCATTCCGCCATCCAAAAGCGTGATTTCTGCCATGACATCCCTCCGATCCAAGCGCACAAGATCACGATGTTGATCGGGAAGATCAAGGGATGTCATTTGACCGCATCGCCAACAGTCTGAAAGACTGCGGAAAAAGGCCACGAGGATGACGATGGATTTCGATACGGTTCCGGCCAAGGATTTTGGCCATGCGCTTCGGGCGATCTCGCTCAATCTGTTGTGCCGGAATGTGGGCGCCGAGGTCGCGTTCCTGCAAAAGACCTTTCGGATGGAGGTCTTTCGGCAAAGCAAGGACTTTGCCATCCTTGTCCATGCGGGCCAGCCCTTTCAGCTCCATTCCGACGCGGCCTTCGCGTCAAATCCTTTGACCACCCTCTTGCCCGAAAGCGGGGTGCGCGGGGCCGGACTCGAAATTCGCCTGCATGAAGCCGACCCCGACTTCGCCGCCGAAACGGCCGAGGCCGCAGGCGGCATGGTGTTGCAGCCCCCGACCGACAAAAGGGGCCACGGGCTGCGCGAGGCGATTATCCTGTCGCCATCGGGTTATGCCTTTGTCCCCTCACGCCGGATATGACAGCCCTGTCGGCACTATGACAAATCAGGCGTTGCGGCAGGGTTTGCCGTCGGTGATGTCGTAATAGTCACCCCGGTCATCCGTGTACCAGTGTTCGGCAATCTCCAGCCCCGTTGGCCCGTCCAGCGTTCCAGCGGCGATGGAAATCCGGACCTCCCCTTTGGGTTGCCAAAACAGGCTGGAGCCACAGTGCGCGCAAAACCCCCGATCCGCCGTGTCGGACGAGGCGAACCACGTCAATCCCTCGTCCTTGACCAGCCGAAACCGGTCATGCGGAACCGACGTTGCCGCCCAGAAATGGCCCGAAGTCTTGCGGCATTGCGTGCAGTGACAGGCAATCACCGGGCGCAAAGGGGGCTCGACCTCATAGACGACCGAACCGCACAGGCACCCGCCGCGCATTACTTTGCTTTGCAAAAGACATCCTCCAACAATTGGGTAAAGAACGCCTCATCCTCGGCGGTAAAGGCGTTTGGGGTATTGCTGTCCAGATCCAACACGCCCAGCAAGACGCCATCGCCATTTCGAACCGGCAAAACCAATTCCGACCGCGTCGAGGAGGAACAGGCGATATGCCCGGGAAACAGGTCAACGTCGGGAACATTCTGAATTTCGCCCGTGCGCGCGCAAGCCCCGCAAACCCCGCGCGAAAACGGGATGACAAGGCAGCCGTGACCGCCCTGATACGGCCCGATCTTTAGCAATTCCGGCGCGACGACCCGGTAAAAACCCGTCCAATCGGAAAACGGATGCAGATGATGAATCTCGCAGGCCAAGGTGGCCATCAGCGCGACGGCGTCCGTTTCCCCCTCGGTCAAGGCAAGGATCTGGCCCCGCATCGATGCGTAATCGAGAGGCGCTTCTGTCGAACCGGTCATTCTAATACCCCAAGGCCAAGCCGTCTTTGCGTGGATCAGAGCCCCCGATTAGCACACCATCCGCGCCGATCACAATTGCCTGCGCCCCGCCCAGCGGCACGCGCGGCGCGACCACCTTGTGCCCCAGTTCGGCCAGACGGGCCCAAACCTCGGGCGGATAGCCCCGTTCCAGTTGCAGCCCATCCGGGCCTGCAAAACTGCGCGGGGCATCGATGGCCGCCTGAATATCCAGCCCGAAATCCTCAAGGTTGCTGACCAGACGGCTGTGGCCACAGGGTTGATAGGCCCCACCCATCACCCCAAAGGGCATGGTGACGCGCCCGTTGGCCAGCACCATCCCCGGAATGATCGTGTGCATGGGCCGCTTTCCCGGCCCCGCCTCATTCGGGTGGCCGGGGATCAGGGAAAATCCGGCCCCACGGTTTTGGAACAGAATGCCAAATTTTTCCGACGCATGGCCTGTGCCAAATCCCCAAAAGATCGAATAGATCAGCGAAACCGCCATCCGATCGCGGTCGACAACGGTGATATAGACGGTGTCGCGATGCACAGCCTCGGTCAGGGCCTGCGGATCGGGCATCGCCCGGTTCTGGTCGATCAGCGCCGCCAGACGTGCCGCCGTTTCATCCGCCAACATGTGATCAAGCCGCACCGTATAGTCGGCATCCGCCAAGAACCGATTGCGGGCATCATAGGCCAGTTTGGCCGCCTCAGCCTCGATATGCGCGCGCTCGGCCCCCCAAGGGTCAAGCGCCGCCAGATCGAAATGCGACAGGATCTTCAGCATCAACAGCGCCGTCGCCCCCTGCCCGTTCGGCGGATGCTCGGCCACGGTCACCGATTTGTAGGGCGCGGCGACCGGTTCGGCCCAATCGCACTGGGTGGCGGCCAGATCGTCATGGGTATGCGTGCCGCCCAAGGCCGCAAGGCTTTGGATCAGGTCATCCGCCACCTCCCCCTCATAAAATCCGGCGCGACCGCGTTCAGCGATATGGCGCAACGCTTTTGCCTGCCCCGGGGCGCGAAACACCTGCCCAACCTGCGGCGCCCGGCCCGAAATCAGGAAATGGTCACGGGCCGCCCCCTTCAGCACCGCCGCATCCTGATGCCAGTCAAAGGCCACGCGCGGCGCAACGGGAATGCCATTTTCGGCGTAATGAAGGGCGGGCGCCAGCAGATCGGCAAGGGCCATCCGCCCCCAATCGGCATTCAGGCGGCAAAAGGCATCCACGGCGCCGGGCAGGGTCACCGCCTCGACCCCGCGCAGGGGCACGGTTTCATGGCCAGCCTGTCGCAGGCGATCCGCGCTCAACCCCGCGGGCGCGCGGCCCGAGCCGTTCAACGCCAGCACCCGCTCCTCTCCCGCGGGTTTCAAAAGCACAAAGCAATCGCCCCCCAACCCGGTCATCTGGGGTTCGCACAGGCCCAGCACCACGGCCCCCGCAACCGCGGCATCGGCGGCATTTCCCCCACGGCGCAGCACATCCACAGCGATCTGCGCCGCCAAGGGGTGCGAGGTCGCACACATGCCATTCGCGGCATAGGTCGCTGATCGGCCCGGCAACTGGAAATCACGCATAAAGCCCCCCTATCGACGTTTGGTCGATGCTAGTTTTCCTGACGCCTGTGTCAAAGGGGAGAGCCCCGGTGCCGTGAACTGGGTGGGGGCAAAATTCCACGGCACCGAGGGAAGCCTTATGCAGCTACAAGACTGGTTATCGCCGGGGGGCGCGTCAAATTTGGGGGCAAATTCGGGCATCTTCGCGACCAAAGTCACCCATTGCGCAACAATCGGTCAAAGTTGGACCGGTTGTTTATCCATGATCCGAAACGACAGCAGATTGCGGCCCGCTTCGCGGCGATATTCCAGATCTTGCGACAATTCCCGAATCAAGAACCAGCCAAAGCCCCCTTCGGGCAAATCTTCGACCGCGCCCTGTCTGGGTAATAAGCCCGCGGGCAAGGTTTCATTGGGCATCGGATGCCCACGATCGACGACATTGAACAAAAGCCCATCCATCGCCGGGGTGACGACCAGTTCAATCTCCCCCTCCTGATCGCGATAGCCGTGTTCGACGATGTTGTTCAAAACCTCGGCCAGAACCAGTTCGACGTTGAACCGCATTTCGGGCGTGGGAAGGTCTGCCCCCATGGCCTGAAAAAACCGGCACAGCGCTTCGCGCACATCTTCGGTTCGGGCGGGGATGACCATCTGGCATGCGCAGGGAAATCGATCAAACCGCATCGCGCAAGGGTTCCGGCCGGTTTGGATGGATGACAAACACGCGGTCCATCCGCGTCAGGCGAAACACCTTTTCCACCGGCGGTGACAGGTTGCAAAGTTCAAGGTTTCGCTCTGCCCCCAACATCTTGCGCACGGCAACCACCGCACCCAACCCGCTGGAGTCGATAAATTCGACCAGAGACAGGTCAAGAACAACCCGCCCCTCCCATCCGTCAAGCTGGGTACGAACCCCTTCTTTGAAATCGATGGCCCCCGCCGCATCAATCCGATGTTCGTCAACCTTGATGATGCAAATCCCGTCGGCGCGACTGCTTTGAAACTTCATGGCAACTCCCTCTTTGACAGGGGTTACGCTAGGAGAAGTTCCTTACCGGGTCGTCAACAGACGCCGGAAAAACCACGGGATTTCAATTCAATTGAAACTGCAACGGGTAACGCCCGTTCGAGAATTCCCCGAACAGATCGCCCAGATCCGGGTGACCAACCGGTTCGCCCGTATCGTCGGGAACCAGATTCTGTTCTGACACATAGGCGACGTAATAGGTCTGATCGTTTTCGGCCAGCAGGTGATAAAACGGCTGGTCTTTTGACGGGCGGCTGTCTTCGGGGATGTTTTCATACCATTCGTCAGTATTCGAAAACATCGCGTCCACGTCGAAAACCACGCCGCGAAACGGATGTTTGCGGTGACGGACAATCTGCCCAAGGTGGTACTTCGGGTTTGATTTCAGCATAGCATTGCATCCCCCAGCCTCCGAAAGTAATCCCGTCGAAAGCGAATGTCCATCAAGCCGACGACAGAATAAGGAAACAGTCTGTGGCCCTGCTTTTCACAGTTCTCGAAATCGTTGCCCCCGTTGCCATTCTGGGGGCGGTGGGGTTCATCTGGGTTCGGGCCGGGTTCGAATATCGACTGGAATTCATCACGCGTCTGTCGATGACGCTGGCCGTGCCGCCCCTGATGTTCACCTCGCTGATGAAAAGCGAAATCGACCCTGCGGCTTTGGGGGCCCTGACCGTGGCCTCGGCCCTGACTTATGCGGTCCTGTCGTTGGTGTTCTGGATCGTGGTGCGCAGCCTTGGGCTCAGCCCCCGGACCTATCTGGCGCCGCTGATCTTTGGCAACACCGGCAACGTCGGCCTGCCGCTTTCGCTGTTTGCCTTTGGCAATGCGGGATTTGCCTATGCGGTGGTGATCTTTTCCGTCATGGCGATCTTTTCCTTTACCATCGGGGTCTGGCTTGTTTCGGGCGGCGGCTCGCCCCTGCGCGCGCTGAAAGAGCCCGTGACATGGGGCACCCTGCTGGGCGCGCTGTTTCTGTGGCAAGGGTGGCACACACCGGTCTGGCTGACCAATGCACTGGTGCTTTTGGGGCAAATCTCGATCCCGTTGATGCTGATCACCCTTGGCGTGGCCGTGGCGCGGCTGTCTGCGGGGCATCTGGGCAAGGCTTTTGCCCTGTCGATCCTGCGTCTGGCCATCTGTGCCAGCATCGCCATCGGCATCGGTCTGTGGTTCGATCTGGACCGCGTCGCCTTTTCCATTCTGGTGCTGCAGATTTCGACCCCGGTGGCCGTCACCTCGTACATGCTGGCCGAAAAATATGGGGCGGATTCGGATGCCGTGGCCAGTCTCGTCATCGCATCGACCCTGCTTTCGGTGCTTTCTTTGCCGATCACTCTCGGTTTTCTGATCTGAATTCCGCCTTTCCGATGCGATGGCCCATTTTCCCAACGGAAGAAATCGCCTATCCTTTGCAAAACGACAAAAAAGCGAGAGGCAGATGAGCAGAGTTCTCCGCGCGTCGATCCTGTGTCTTGTCCTTGCATCATGCGGGGGTGGGAACTTTTCGGCGCCCCGTGATTTGGAAAACGCATGCGCGATCGTGCGCGAACGTCCGCAATATCTGCGGGCCATGCAGGCGACCGAGCGGAAATGGGGCATTCCCATTCCCGTGCAGATGGCCATTATCCATCAGGAATCAAAGTTCGTCGGCAATGCGCGCACCCCGCACCGCTATGCCTTGGGGATCATTCCGATGGGCCGCCAATCGTCGGCTTATGGCTATTCGCAGGCGTTGGATGGGACGTGGGAAGAATATGTCCGGGCCGAACGGCGGGGCAGCGCCCGGCGCGACCGCATTCAGGACGCCACGGATTTCATGGGCTGGTATATGGACGAATCCACCCGAAAGCTGGGCATTTCCAAATCGGATGCGCAAAGCCAGTATCTGGCCTATCACGAAGGCCGCACCGGGTTTTCCCGCCAAACCTATCTGGCAAAAGACTGGTTGGTTGATGTCGCGGCCAAGGTTCAGTCCCGCGCCGAACTTTATGCGGCGCAATTGTCCAGTTGCCGTCGCTGACGATGTGGGCAGGGGGCATTGCCCCTGCCCTGTTCACCTTTAGCGGCGTGCCCGCTTTTCCGTCTCGACCGTGATGTTGAAAAGCGACGCTGGAAAATCCTTGCCTTTCTTCATTTCGCCCAGAATGACGGTGGTCTGATTGCCCGAGTCATCCGTGACAACCCATTGGCGCAGTTCAACCGGCGCGTTGGTAAAGACCAGTTCAATGCTGCCATAGTCAGGGTGCTCTGGGTCTTGTGCCTTGACGCGGGTCGTATTTTCCACCTCTTGGTGCCCCACCACCATATTGGCCCGCGCCAGATTGACCTTATCTGCCAGGATCAGGCTCAGCGGGGTTCGGCTCAGCGGATATTGGTTGGGCGGCTGGTTCGATTTGTCATCGAATACCGCAACCTGCTGCCCCCCCGCCAACACCAGACTCTTGTCCGGCGGCGCATATTCAAACCGCATCCGACCGGGACGCTTGATGTACAGATGCCCGGTGGAAATGGTCCCATCCGAATTGATCTGGGTAAAATCCGCCTCGGCCGTGATCAGACCGTTCAGATAGGCGGACAACGTGGACAAAGCGATCTTTTCTGCCAGCGCCGGGCTGGCAAACAGGATCAGGGCAAGCGGGGCCAACAGGGCAGTGCGACGGTTCATACCGCGATATATACTTTGCCCCGCTTTGGGTTTCATCCACCCTTCGAAAAAATCGCAGAAACGTGCATTTCGCGTGACCCCGCCCCGCATCGCCCGCCGGAAATTGTGGGGAAGACAATCGCGGGGGTTCCGTTTTGGCCGCAGCCCTGTTTACTTGACCGCGCCCTCCGCGATCAGGTTTTCGATGACAAAGCACTTCACCACCCCCGACGGACTGAAACTGGCCTACAGCGATGAAGGTGAGGGCCTGCCGGTCCTGTGCCTGTCTGGCCTGACCCGCACCATGCGCGATTTCGATTATCTGCGCCCACATCTGCCGCCCTGCCGCATGATCCGCATGGATTATCGGGGACGGGGGGGCAGCGATTGGTCGGGGGCCGAAACCTATACCGTTCCGCAAGAGGCCAAGGATGCCCTTGATCTGCTGGATCATCTGGGGCTGGAAAAAGTCGCGGTGATCGGCACCTCGCGCGGGGGGCTGATCGGCATGTTGCTGGCCATGCTGGCCAAACCGCGCCTGATCGGGCTGTTGATGAATGATGTGGGGCCGGTGATCGAACGGGCCGGGCTGGAGCGGATTTTTGATTACGTCGGCCGCAATCCGTCAAAGAAAACCTATGACGCCGCCGCCGAAGCCATGCCACGGGTGTCGCCCGGCTTTGCCAATGTGCCCGCCAGCCGCTGGCGGGAAGAGGTTGAAAAGCATTACGACGAAACCCCCGATGGCCTGCGCATCAATTACGACCCGGCGCTGCGTCAGTCCTTTCTGGCGGCCTTTGAGGGCCCTGCGGTGGATCTGTGGCCGCTTTATGATGCCATCGCGCCCTTGCCCGTGGCGATCATCCGGGGGGCAAATTCCGATCTTCTGTCGCGGGAAACGGTGGCCGAAATGGCGCGCCGCCGCCCCGATCTAATCCAGACCGAAGTGCCCGACCGCGCGCATATCCCCTATCTTGACGAACCGGAGTCGATTGCCGTCGTGCATCAATTCCTGAAAGCCTGCCAGAATGTTTGACCGCATCCTGACCGCCGCCGACCGACTGGCCGGACAGGTGCGCCTGACGCCGTTGCTGAATGCCCCCTTGCTGGACAAGGCCTTTGGCAAGCGGATCTATGTCAAGGCCGAATGCCTGCAAATCACAGGGTCTTTCAAGTTTCGCGGCGCGTGGTCAGCGGTCACCAACCTGCCCCCGGGGGCCAAGGGCGTCTTGGCACTTTCCTCAGGCAATCATGGGCAAGGCGTCGCGCTGGCCGCCGCGCGTCTGGGGTTGCCCTGTGTGATTGTCATGCCCGCCGACTCCCCCGTCATCAAGATCAACAATGTCCGCGCCTATGGGGCCGAGGTGATCCTGTACGACCGCGCGCAACAGGACCGCGACGCCTTGGGCAAATCGCTGTGCGAAGAGCGGGGTTTGCATCTGATTCACCCGTTTGATGATCTGGATGTGATCGCCGGTCAGGGCAGCGTCGGTCTGGAAATTGCCGAACAGGCCCGCGCGGCGGGATTGGATCAGGCCGAGGTTCTGGTGTGCTGCGGGGGCGGCGGTCTGTCGGCGGGCATAGCGACAGCCCTTCACCATCGCGCGCCCCGGCTGTGTGTTCGCACCTGCGAACCCGAAGGATTTGACGACATGGCACGCAGCCTGCAAGCC
>JALQUQ010000320.1 GCA_023263735.1 Paracoccaceae bacterium
TTCAGCCAAGGCTTTGGCCGGCCCGGATCATAGGCTTTGGCAAATATGAATATGCCTATAAATCGGGGCGCACCGGGGTCAGTCTGGCCACCGGATTTTCGCCACGCAGCCCGGAAATCGTGGTCTATTTCATGCCGCAGTTGAACACGTTGGAAACCATGCTGGGCGATCTGGGCAAGCATCGGGCGGGCAAGGGGTGCCTGTATCTGCGCAAATTTTCCGACGCCAACCCCGAGGTCTTGGCCAAGCTGATCCGTATGGGGCTGGACGCGTTGAACAAGGAATGGCCCGTCCAGCCAAACTGACAGGCTCATCGCGGCAAAACTGGACAAATCGGGGGCGTTGTGACAGGACAGCGCGGTTAAAGGAGCCATTCCATGACCACCACCCGTTTCGCCCCGTCGCCCACCGGCTATATCCACGTCGGAAACCTGCGCACCGCGCTGATGAACTACCTGATCGCCCACAAGACCGGCGGCCAGTTCATCCTGCGTCTGGACGACACCGACCAAGAGCGGTCAAAGCAGGAATATGCCGATGCGATCATGCGCGATCTGGAATGGCTGGGCCTGCATTGGGACCGGGTGGAAAAGCAGTCGCTGCGGCTGGATCGCTATCGCGAGGTGGCCGAAACGCTGAAATCCAGCGGCCGGTTCTATGAGGTGTTCGAAACCCCGACGGAACTGGACCTCAAACGCAAAAAGCAGCTGAACATGGGCAAACCCCCGGTTTATGACCGCGCGGGGCTGAAATTGTCTGAGGCCGACAAGGAAAAACTGCGGGCCGAAGGGCGGGCGGGCTATTGGCGTTTCTTGCTGGATCAAGAGCGCATCGAATGGACCGACGGCATTCTGGGCGCCATTTCGATCGATGCCGCCAGCGTGTCGGACCCGGTTCTGATCCGCGCCGATGGGCAGGTTCTGTACACCTTTGCCTCGTCGGTGGATGACATCGACATGGGCGTGACCGATATCGTGCGCGGTGCCGACCACGTGACCAACACCGCGACGCAGATCCAGATCATGCAGGCGATTGGCGGCACCCCGCCGAATTTCGCCCACCATTCGCTGCTGACCGGCGCCAAGGGCGAGGAACTGTCCAAGCGTCTGGGCACCCTGTCGCTGCGCGATCTGCGCGAGCGGGGGGTGGAGCCGATGGCGCTGTTGTCGCTGATGGCGCGTCTGGGGTCGTCGCGCCCGGTGGAACTGTTCACCAACATCGACGATCTGGCCGCCGGTTTCGACGTGGGCACCTTTGGCTCGGCACCCACCAAATTCGACGCCGAAGACCTGTTCCCGCTGACGCGCGGCTATGTGCAGGGCCTGTCGCTTGATGCGGTTCAGCCGAAGCTGGCCGAATTGGGCGTGCCTTCGGACAAGGCCGAAGCGTTCTGGGCCGTGGCCAAGGGCAACATCACGGTTCTGAACGATCTGGCCGAGTGGTGGACCTTGTTCCGCGATGGGGCAACCCCGCTGGTGGCCGACGAAGATCGCGATTTCGTGGCACAGGCGCTGGCGATGCTGCCCCCGCAGCCGTGGACCCCGGCCACCTGGGGCGAATGGACCAATGCGGTGAAAGCCGCCACTGGCCGCAAGGGCAAAGGGCTGTTCATGCCCCTGCGCAAGGCGATGACCGGCCGCGAGAACGGCCCGGAAATGGCCGATGTGCTGCCGCTTTTGCCCAAGGTGCCCAGCCTCTAAACGGCCAAATCCCCGTCATCGGGAACGACCCAAGCGGCCGTTCCCGCCAGTCCGGCATCGACCAATGCGAGCTCCGTGGGGCTGAGCCGCTGCGCCCGGGGATAGCGCGGGTTTGCCCGATCGTTCAGGATCGGGGCTGCCCAACCCTGCGTCGTGGCAAAGAAATGCGCGACGCCCTCGGCCCCGAATTCGCGCCAGAACCCCTGAACCACCACGTCGATATAGCTTAGGATCAAGGGGTTGGCCCGCGTGGGGGGCAATTGGTCCTGCGGCGGAACCGCATAGACCTGCGCCGCTGTTGGCCGGTCTTGCACCGCAACCGTCACCGGGTGGCGATCATAGGCCGCCTCGCGCAGATCAAGGGCGGCCCAGTCATTGCCCGGCACATCAGCGACAAGGCCAAGGATCGCGGCCCCCGCGCAGCGTTCCACCGACAGATAGGCCACGGGCCGCGCGGCCACATGCACCCAGACCCGCCGCCAGCCCCAAAGCTCGGCCGTCCGGGCATTGGGATAGCTGTGGGTGTCTCGATTGACCAAGGAACCATAGCCGAAGAACTGGGCAGAGTGGGCCATCCTGAAGTCGCTTTCCCCATTTGATCGGTCGCATATGATTTCCCTCTTGTCACGGCTTGGTCCGACTTGCTAGACCATGGGCGTCAGGATCGGGAGAATCCGGGGGAAAGCCTCGGTGCCGAAGGAGCAACCGCCCCGGTAAACTCTCAGGCGCAAAGGACCGTTCTTGGCAACAGACTCTGGAGAGTGGCCGCATGGCCCGCCGAAGGGATAACGATCTCAGGCGCCCGAACGGGTAAGGACAGAGGGGGCATCGTCGGACAGGGATTGGCCTGTTCATTCGATGCCGGACCCTTCCGGCAGAGCAAGGAGAGGCGGTTTGACCGACCTGTTGCGTCTTGGTCTGCACGACCTGCATCTTTCCCTTGGCGGAAAGATGGTGCCCTTTGCGGGGTATGAAATGCCAGTGCAATACCCGGCCGGGGTGATGAAAGAGCATTTGCACACCCGAACGGCCGCCGGGCTGTTTGATGTCAGCCATATGGGGCAGGTGATCTTGCGTCCCAAGGCGGGAATGCCCGCCCTGATCGCCGGGTTCGAAGCGCTGATGCCCGTGGATGTGGCCAGCCTTGCCGAGGGGCGCCAGCGCTATGGCCTGTTCACCAATGAGGCAGGCGGGATCCTTGATGATCTGATGTTTGCCAACCGGGGCGATCATCTGTTCGTGGTCGTCAACGCGGCCTGCAAGGCGGCCGATATCGCGCATCTGCGGGCCCATCTGTCCGAAGTGGCCGAGGTGGAACCCGTGACCGACCGCGCCCTGCTGGCCTTGCAGGGGCCGATGGCCGAGGCCGCGCTGGCGCGTCTGGTGCCCGATGCGGCGGCCCTGCGGTTCATGGATGTGGCCATTTTGCCGTCGGCCTATGGCGATCTTTGGGTATCACGCTCGGGCTATACGGGCGAAGATGGCTATGAAATCTCGGTGTCCGACGCAGGAGCCATGGCCTTTGCCACGGCGCTTTTGGCCATAGACGGGGTCATGCCCATCGGCCTTGGCGCGCGCGACAGCCTGCGGCTGGAGGCGGGGCTGTGCCTTTATGGCCATGACATCGATGCCGAAATCTCGCCGGTCGAGGCGGCGCTGACCTGGGCCATCCAGACATCGCGCCGGGCCGGTGGTGGCCGCGCGGGGGGCTTTCCGGGGGCCGCGCGCATTCTGGCCGAGCTGGAAACCGGCGCCGCCCGCAAACGCGTGGGCCTACGCCCCGAAGGCCGGGCCCCGATGCGCGAAGGCACGCTGCTTTACACCCCTGAGGGCCAGGAAATCGGCCGCGTCACCTCGGGCGGGTTCGGCCCC
>JALQUQ010000321.1 GCA_023263735.1 Paracoccaceae bacterium
CAGGATGCGTTCCCGGCGTTCTGGTCGCGGTCTTCGGGGTTGAAGGCCCCGCTGAGGATGGACAGCGCCGCGCAGATTGCCCGGTCGCACAAGATGCGCGGGCGTTTGGGCCTGCCGGGCGGGCAATTGGTGGCCAACCCCATTCCCGCCGACCATGAAATTGCCCCCGACATCATCAACCCGGTGATCGAGGCCGCCTTGGCCGAAGCGGAGGCGCGGGGAATCAATGCCAAGGCCGTCACGCCGTTTCTTTTGCAGCGGATCTTTGAATTGACCGAGGGGCGGTCGCTGGCCTCGAATATCGAGCTGGTCTTGAACAACGCCCGGCTTGGGGCAGAGATCGCCAAGGCCATGACGGTGCAGGGCTAATCCGCAGGACGTGGTGAATTTTCCGGCAGGATGGCAAGGGCGATAATATTTTCG
This sequence comes from Paracoccaceae bacterium, assembly GCA_023263735.1. GTDB lineage: Bacteria > Pseudomonadota > Alphaproteobacteria > Rhodobacterales > Rhodobacteraceae > Pseudotabrizicola. Next base: position 424 of record JALQUQ010000321.1, read on the forward strand.
TGGCCTTGCCGGGAATGGCCATCAGCGCCCATTGTGGAAGCCTGAAACGCCCCCTAGATTCCCCCGTGACAGGGAGCAGTTATGTCTGAACACGCGACTCCAAAGCGCCGGGGTATTTTTGGGCGTATAAGAACCACCTTTCTGACCGGGCTGGTCGTTGTCTTGCCGATTGGCTTGACCATCTATCTGATCTGGACGGTGATCGGCTGGATTGACGGGTGGATTTTGCCGCTGATCCCCGGGCCATGGAAACCGGAATATCTGGTCAAGGAATTCTTTGGCCCGGATGCGACGATCCCGGTGCGCGGTGTGGGCGTTGTCGTGTTTCTCTTGTTCACGATCATCGTCGGATGGATCGCCAAGGGCCTTTTGGGACGGTCGTTTCTGGCTTGGGCCGAAGGGGTCGTGGATCGCATGCCGGTTGTGCGGTCGATCTACAACGGGTTGAAGCAGATCGCCGAAACCGTTTTTGCCCAGACCGAGTCGAACTTTGAGCGGGCCTGCCTGGTGGAATATCCCAAGGAAAACATCTGGGCGATCGGCTTTGTGTCGACCAAGGCCAAGGGCGAGTTGCAGGCAAAGCTGAACGGGCGCGGCTATGAAAATGTGATCTCGGTCTTTTTGCCGACCACGCCGAACCCGACTTCGGGCTTTTTGCTATATGTGGCCGAAAAGGATGTGATCTATCTGGACATGAAGATCGAGGATGCGGCCAAGCTGATCATCTCGGCCGGGCTGGTCTATCCCAATGGCAAGGAAGGCAACGGGGTCAAGGTGCAGAACCCCACGTCAGCGTAGGGTGATCACCTGCGCGAAATCATAGCCGCTGAGGATCAGGCGGTCGCCCTCTGACACGATCATGTCAATGCCGGTGCGCACCTTGTTTCGGCCAATGACCTTTCCCGTCTCAGGGTCCAGCTCAAACAGGTAATCGGGAACCCCGGTGCCGCCATGCGCCGAAAACAGCCGCCCTTGGGCAAAATGAACGCCCCCGTTCGATGTCTTGTGCGGGCTGGCCCAAAGCAACCGGGTCAACCCCGGTGCAAAGGCAAAGACCGCGCCATCCGAGCCTGAAACATAGCTTTCGGCCAGACTGACAAAAAGCCGCCCATCGGGGGCCATGTCGCAACCGGTGGTGACGCGATTCCAAAACGATGTCGTCGGCCAGATCGCGGTCAGATCGACCTTGGCCACCGCCGACAACACCAGATCGCCATCAAAGACATAGAGGTTCTGGTCATCGTCGATCTCGCAATAAAGATCGGCCTGCGATGAAAGCGTGGCGATATGCTGGGGCGCAAAAAATTTGTACGAGAAATCGACGGGCCGGTCATAGCCCGCCTGCACCAGCCGGTCGCGCAGGGCTTCGACACCCCGATCATCGCGCAGATTGCAGCCCCGAAACGGCGCGCAAAACCGGTCAATCGCGGCGCTGAGGTCTGGTCCGAATGCGTCTGTGGTCTTCAGGCTTGGCAAATCCGCCGCCAAAGGGCCAAAGGACGCCCGGATATCGGCCTGCGGACCGGGGGCAGGGGCAAGCGGTGGGCCGGTCAGGATGCGATAGCCGTCAAACACCTGCTCTGACGCATCAAAGGCATTCACCAAGGCCGGCGTCTGGGCTTGCCCCAAGGACGGCAAAAGCGCAAGAAACGTGGGGAAAATGGCTGAAATTCTGAATGTCATCGCAATCCTCATCTGATGACAGAAGGCTAAGGCCAAGCGGCAAACGCTTTCAAGGTCAGGTCAGCCCTATTCGCTCTCTTGGCTCTTGCGGGTCTGGGGCTTTGCGTGTATGGCACCCCCACTTCACAGGCAGGGCTTGGGCCGAACGGGGAGAAATCCCGCGAGGTCCGCCGGTTGGGGGGAAACCCTCGCATAGGCTCTGCCAAGGCGCAAACCGGAAAAGGACTAGGATATGTCGCTTCCTGATTTCTCGATGCGTCAGCTGCTTGAAGCTGGCGTTCACTTCGGCCACCAGACCCAGCGTTGGAATCCGCGCATGGGCGAATACATCTATGGTGACCGCAACGGCATCCATATCATCGACCTGACTCAGACCGTCCCGATGCTGGACCAGGCTCTGAAAGTCGTGCGTGACACCGTGGCCAAAGGCGGCCGCGTGCTGTTCGTCGGCACCAAGCGTCAGGCTTCGAAAGCCGTGGCTGATGCTGCTGAAAAATGCGCTCAGTACTACATGAACCACCGCTGGCTGGGTGGCACGTTGACCAACTGGAAAACCGTTTCCCAGTCGATCCAGCGTCTGAAGCAGATTGACGAAGTTCTTGCCTCGGGCGCTGAAGGCCTGACCAAGAAAGAACGCCTGAACATGGAACGCGAGCAGACCAAACTGCAGGCCTCGCTGGGCGGCATCCGTGAAATGGGCGGCGTTCCGGACCTGTTGTTCGTGATCGATGTTGGTAAGGAAGATCTGGCGATCCTCGAAGCCAAAAAGCTGGGCATCCCGGTTGTTGGCGTTGTTGACACCAACTGCTCGCCCAAGGGCGTTGACTATGTGATCCCGGGCAACGACGACGCGGCCCGCGCGATCTCGCTCTACTGCGATCTGGTCGCCCGTGCCGCTCTGGATGGCATGTCGGCTCAGCTCGGCGCTGCTGGCGTTGACCTCGGTGCTTTGGAAGAAGCTCCGGCAGAGGAAGCAGTCGCAGACGCCTGATCGGCCTGTCGCGGTACTGTTACACGGCGGGGATAACTCCCCGCCGACCCCATTTGAGAATTCAGGAGTCTGCTATGACAATCACCGCTGCAATGGTGAAAGAGCTGCGCGAAACTTCGGGCGCAGGCATGATGGATGCGAAGAAAGCCTTGGTTGAAACCAACGGCGACATGGAAGCGGCCATTGACTGGCTGCGCACCAAGGGTCTGGCAACCGCTGCGAAAAAAGCGGGCCGTATCGCTGCCGAAGGTCTGGTTGGCGTTGCTGTCGAGGGTGGCCGTGGCGTCGCCGTCGAAGTGAACTCGGAAACCGACTTCGTGGCCAAGAACGCCGATTTCCAGAACCTCGTTCGCAGCTTTACCGTTGCTGGTCTGAAAGCTGCCGATCTGGACGCGCTGAAAGCCGCTTCGCTGGGCGACAAGACGGTTGAAGTGACGCTGGCCGCCGCTGTTGCGACCATCGGCGAAAAC
>JALQUQ010000322.1 GCA_023263735.1 Paracoccaceae bacterium
GATCAACAACCTGAAATCGGCCGCATCGGAATTTGTCGACACCGTGCTGAGCGCCGATGGCGAAGGGCGCATTTCCATCGGCATCGTGCCCTATAACGGTCAGGTCAACCTGCCGCAGTATCTGCAAAATGCGTATAACGCGGTGGATGACCATGGCGTGGCGAACGTCAACTGCTTTGACCTTCCCGCCTCGGTCTATACGGGCCTTGGTCTTTCCCCGTCGATGGAATTGCCGGTGACCGGTCACGTGGACACCTATTCCTCGACCTCGACCAGCGGCTTCATCAGCCCCACAAACTCGAACGCCATCCCCAACCCCGGCAACCGGTGGTGCCCGGTTTCCGCAACCAACGTGGTGCGCGCACCGACCAACACCATTGCCGCCCTGCAAGCCCATATCAACGGGCTGAGCGCCATCGGCGCAACCTCGATCAACGCCGGTATGAAATGGGGCATGGCCCTGATGGACCCGGGATCGCGCAGCGTGATGGGCGCCATGGTGGCCCAAGGCCAAACCCCCGCCGTTTTTGCCGGTCGCCCGTATGACTATGGTCAGGAAGAAACGATGAAGGTGATCGTTCTGATGACCGACGGTGAGCATTTCTCGGAAGAGCGGTTGAACGACGGTTTCCGCACCGGTGCCTCGCCGATCTATCGCAGCTCGGGCGATGGCAACTATTCGATCTATATCAACCGCAACAACACATCCAACGATTACTGGGTGCCCCACCGCAGCGAATGGCGCTCGGCCCCATGGAACAGCGGCTCGGGTGTGTACCAGATCGAATGGGATGAACTGTGGAGCCGTCAGCGGATGTCATGGGTGGCCTGGCAACTTTACGCGCGCCCCTACAACTCGTCACAGGCCTATAACAATGCGATGGACATGTTCCGCAGCAAGACGCCCATCGCGACGATGAACGACCAGTTGCAAAGCGTGTGCAGCCGTGCCCGCGACAACAATGTGATCGTCTATGGCATCGCCTTCGAGGCGCCCGTGAACGGGCAAACCCAGATCCGCAACTGCGCGACGACGGAAAGCCATTTCTTTGACGCCGACGGGTTGGAAATCGCCTCGGCCTTCCGCGCCATCGCAAGCAACATCAGCCAGTTGAGACTAACCCAATGATCCGCCGTCTGATAACCCGTCTGGCCCGGTTTCGGGCGCAGGAAGAGGGGATGACCTCGGTCGAATTCGCCGTGGGTTTTCCAATGGTGTTCTTTCTCTTTCTGACCGCGATGGATTTGGGGATCATGTCCACCAAGGCCGTGATCCTGGAAAACGCGGTTGACCAGACCATTCGCGAACTGCGTCTGGGCAAGTTGCAGGCCACCAGCAGCAAGCCGTTGAAAGACAAGATCTGTCAACTCGCCCCGATCCTGGACGACTGCAACGAAAACATCGCGATCGAACTGATCCCGATCAACACCGCCGTTTGGGACCTGCCCACCAATGACTCGCAATGCGTGGACCGCGATGCCAAACTTTCGCCGGTGCTGGGCTTTAACGTCGGCCGCCAAAACCAGATCATGTTGATCCGGGTTTGCGTGATCGTCGAACCCACCTTCAAGACCATCGGAATCGGCGAGGAGATCGACAAGGATAATGGCGGGGGGTTCGGGATGATTGCCGTGTCCGCCTTTGTGAATGAGCCAAAGTGATGCAAAAGGTGCAGATCATGAAACCGTCCGTTGGAAAGGGGTCTTTGGCCCGTTGGATCGGATCGGCCCTGTCGCGCTTTCGTCGCGATGAAAAAGGGCTGATCGCGACCGAATTGGCCGTCGTCTTGCCCGTGTTCATCTTTTCGATCTTTGGGGTTTATACCCTGTGGGATGCCTATCGCATGCTGAACACCAGCGCCAAGGCGGCCTATACGGTTTCAGACCTGCTGAGCCGGGAAACCCGCACCGTCAATGACGCCTATCTGACGGGCCTTCACAACACGATGCAATATCTTGTGGGCGACCGTTTGCCCGTCAAGACGCGCTTTACCAGCATCATCTATTCCGATGCCCGCAAGCAGTTCGAAGTGCAGTGGTCGCGTTCGCCCTTTGGCAAGATGCCGCAACTGACGACCTCCTCGCTTCAGGCCTATAAGGACAAGATCCCGAATATGGCCGATGGCGATGCGATCATTCTGGTCGAGTCCGAAGCGCATTTCACCCCGATGATGACCGAATTTCTGGTGGAAAAGAATTTTGAGGAATTCGTCGTGACGCGGCCACGTTTCGTGCCAAAGCTGTGCCACGCCGACGTCTATTGCGGCTGAACCGCGACCGATCCGGAAAAACCCGCCGCTGGCGTGTTTTGCCTTTAGCGGGCCTTTAGCAGGTCTTCGATGCGGTCGGCCATGACCCGCAACTCGGCGCGCGACAGCGCCCCCCCGACGCCCAGACGCTGCCCCATGCGCCACCACAGCCCCGGCGCCCATGCTGGCCGGGCCGGTCGGCGCAACACCAGCGCGAAACCGGTGGCCGGTTTGGCGGCAAAGGTGCCCCGGTTCAACGCCTCGATCTCGTCAAGGGACAAGACCATCCGCCCGGTCGTGTCGCTGATGCCGGCCGAGGTCAGCAGCAGCCCGGCGGCGGTGGCCTGCCAAAACCGCCACGACAAAACCAGCGCGCCGATCCCCACCAGCCCCAGAAAAAGCGCGGAAGGCATCGATTGCGGGGCCGATTGATTGGCCAACGCCAAAAGCATCCCCCCCAAGACGCCAAACATCGCCGTGCCCAGAAACCGGCGCGGGGCCGTCGGATGGGCCTGTGCGATCACGTGATCAGCTTTGGTCATGGATGTGGCCCTCTTTCCCCGTCAAACCCCGAAAGGATGTGCACGAAACGGCCCCCTGACGCAAGTTGCGGGCCCCACCGAACCGCGCCCCTTGCAGGGGGGTCCGGGCTCCCCTAGTATCCTTGCCGGAAATGGGGATACCCGCCAAAGCCTCTGTCTTGAAAGAAGCCGGCCGATGACACATGCGTTCCGCGGAACAAATTCCCGAACACGGGTCAGCAGGCCTTGGCCGCTCTCGCAGGGTTTGCCGTTGGGTGCGGCGCCGCTTTTGGCCATCGGCTTGGCCCTGATGGTGGCGGCCTGTGCGCCCGTGCAATCCCCGTCCATGGCCCCCCGCGTCAACGGCGAACCGCCGATTGAACTGGCCCCGATTGACGCGCTTTTGCAGCAGGCCGATGCGCCCACACGCGCTGCGGGTGCCGGGGGGGCGGTGTCCTCGCGGGCATCGGCCCTGCGTGACCGCGCCGCCAGACTGCGGCGAATGTGACGCAGCTTTGCGGGCGTGACGCGTTGCCAAGCCCGCGCGGACGGGCTAAGAGCGCGGAGAGTTTTACGAACGAACGGAGCCGCCCATGACTGCCCCCTTGCGCATTGGTCTTGCAGGTCTTGGCACCGTGGGAATTGGCGTGGTCAAGATCGTGCAGCGCCATGCCGATCTGATTGCCGCACGTGCGGGTCGCCCGATTGTGATCACCGCCGTTTCCGCGCGCGACCCCAAGAAAAACCGCGATGCGGATTTGTCGGCCTATGCTTGGGAAACCGATCC
>JALQUQ010000323.1 GCA_023263735.1 Paracoccaceae bacterium
GGGGCGCGGATCGCAGCCTTTGGCCCCAGTGCGGGGGGGCATCTGACCGCCTGTCTGGCGCTGGATCAGGGGTTGAGGGCGGCGGTGCCGTGGTTTCCGCCGGTGGATTTTCGGTTCATGGATGCGGATATGGCGGCCTCGGGCGTAGAGCGGCAGGCCCCGCCCAATGCCGAAAGCGGCAGCCCGGAAAGCAAGCTGATTGGCGGGGCGGTGGCCGATCACCCCGATCTGGCCTATCGCGCCGGGCCGTTGGGGGTGTTGGACGCCCTGCCCGAGGGGGCGCGGATACCGCCGTTTTTCATTCAGCATGGGGCGGTTGATCCGCTGATCGCGGCGCGGCAATCGCAGCGTCTGGCCGAGGCGCTGCGCGCGCGGGGCGGCGAGGTGGTGCTGGAAATCCTGCCCGGTGCCGGGCATGGCGGGCCCGCATTCGACCGGCCCGAGACCTTGGCGCGGGTGACAGCGTTCTTGACGGAAAACCTGGGAGTCTGAGATGCCGGTCGTTGTGCAAGATATTCCGCGCGCCCCTTTGGCGGTGATCGAGGCCCTGGGCCGGGCAGGGGTGGCCACGGTGCATGAGGCGCAGGGGCGGACGGGCTGTCTGGCCAGCCGGTTGCGCCCGATCTATGAGGGGGCGCAGGTGGCGGGTTCGGCCATCACGATCTCGGCCCCGCCCGGCGACAACTGGATGCTGCATGTGGCGATCGAGCAGATCAAACCGGGCGATATTCTGGTGCTGGCGCCCACCAGCCCCTGCGACATGGGCTATTTCGGCGATCTGTTGGCGACAAGCGCCATGGCGCGCGGCTGCCGGGGATTGGTGATCGATGCGGGCGTGCGCGACATTCGCGATCTGAAGGCGATGGGCTTTCCGGTCTGGTCGGCGGCGATTTCGGCGCAGGGCACGGTCAAGGAGACCTTGGGTTCGGTCAATGTGCCCGTGGTCTGCGGCGGGCAGATCGTAAAGGCGGGCGATGTGATCGTGGCCGATGATGACGGCGTGGTCGTGGTGCCGGTTGGCGATGCGGCTGTGGTGTTGGCGGCGGCCGAACAGCGGTTGGCGGCCGAAGAGGCCAAGCGCAAGCGGCTGGCGGCGGGGGAATTGGGGCTGGACATCTATGACATGCGGCCGAAGCTCGCGGCGAAGGGGCTGAAGTATATCTGAGGCGGGGGGCCGTTGACGGATAGATGACCGGGGGCTTTGCCCCCTGAGAGGTGAACGCCGGGGGCTTTGCCCCCGGACCCCCAGGATATTTGGGCCAAGATAAAGGGGCCGAGGGCATGGTGGAAGAGGACGGGATACCCTGTTTGTGGATGCGGGGGGGGACCTCGAAGGGGGCGTATTTTCTGGCCTCGGATTTGCCGGGGGAGGTGGCGGCACGCGACGATCTGTTGCTGCGGGTGATGGGGAGCCCCGATCCGCGGCAGGTGGATGGGATTGGCGGTGGTGATCCGTTGATGTCGAAGGTGGCGGTGCTGGGGCCGGCGACGCGTGGCGATGCCGATGTGGATTATCTGTTCTTGCAGGTTTTCGTGGAGGAGGCCCGGGTGTCGGATGCGCAGGGCTGCGGCAATATTCTGGCCGCTGTGGGCCCTGCGGCGATCGAGCGGGGGCTGGTGGCGGCGCGCGAGGGCGTGACGCCGGTGCGGATTCACATGGTGAACACCGGAGAGGTGGCGGTGGCCGAGGTGTCGACGCCGGGGGGGCGGGTGTCCTATCGCGGGGAGGCGGCGATTGACGGGGTGCCGGGGCGGCATGCGGCGGTGCCGTTGATGTTTGCCGGGATTGCGGGGTCGATGTGTGGGGCGCTTTTGCCCTCGGGGTCGGTTGTGGACCGGATCGAGGGGGTGGAGTGCACGCTGATCGACAATGGGATGCCCTGTGTGGTGATGGCGGCGGCGGATTTCGGGCTGCGGGGGGATGAGAGCCGCGCGGCGCTGGAGGCCGATGCCGGGCTCCGCGCGCGGGTAGAGGCGATCCGGTTGCAGGCGGGGCCGCGGATGGGTCTGGGCGATGTGGCCGCGAGTTCGGTGCCGAAGATGGTGCTGGTCTCTGCGCCCTTGGCCGGGGGGGTGGTGAACACGCGCAGTTTCATTCCGCATCGGGCCCATGCCTCGATCGGGGTGTTTGCGGCGGTGTCGGTGGCGACGGCCTGTACGCTTGTGGGAAGTCCGGCGGCGCGGGTGGCGGTTTTGCCCGGGGATGGGCGGTTTGTGGTGGAGCATCCCAGCGGGGCGGCGGAGGTCTTGTTGACCTTTGACGCCCAAGGCAGGGTGGTGGGCGCGGGAAGTTTGCGCACGGCGCGCAAGCTGTTTGACGGGCGGGTGTTTCCGGTGCCGCGTTAATGCGCGGCGGCCATGACGGAGAGCAATTGGTCGCGGCTGAGCGGGACGGGATTGGCCGCCATCGAGGAGGAAGACGCGGCGGCGGTTGCGGCGCTGTCTTGATGCTGGGCGGTGATGCCAAGGGCGTTGAGGCCGGGAAGCCCGGCGGCGCGGGACCAGTTGGACAGCAGGGCGGCGGCCTGATCGATGCTGGCCTGCGGTTGGCCAAAGGCGGCGCCGATCCAGTGGCCGACCTGATCCAGACGGGTGGGGTTGGTCACATGGGCGCGGTTCACCCGCAGCACATGGGGCAGAAGCGCCCCGCAGATGGCGCCATGGGCCGCGCCGGACAAGCCGCCGAGCGGGCCTGCCAGACCATGCACCGCGCCAAGGCCCGCATTGGCCAAGGCGAGCCCGCCGCAGAGCGAGACATAGGCCAGCGTGTCGCGGGCGTGGGGGTCTTCGGTCGCCATCAGGGTCATCAGGGCGGGAAGGGCGCGCGGGATCGCATCGCGGCACAGGGCATCGGTGATCAGCGTGGCCTTGGGCGAGGTGTAGGGTTCGATCACCTGCGTCAGCGCATCGAGCCCCGAGGCAAGGGTGACGGCGCGGGGGCAATGGTCGGTCAGCGCCGGATCGACGATGGCAAGGCGCGGCAGCATGCGGGCATCGCGGAGCGACACCTTGCGCCGATGCGCGGGCACGCCGATCACCGCGTTGCGGGTGACCTCGGCCCCGGTGCCGGCGGTGGTGGGAAGGGCGAGGAAGGGGAGGGGGGGCAGGTCAAGCGGCAGAGCCTTGCCCACCACTTCGAGATGGTCGAGGATCGGGCGATGCGCGGGGATCAGGGCGGCGATGGCCTTGCCCGCGTCGATCACCGCCCCACCGCCCAGCGACACCACCACCTGCACCGCCGCGCGGCGCGCGGTGGACACGGCGGCCTCGATCATCGGGAGATCGGGTTCGCCCGGGATCGACAGGCGGGTGAGGGTGGCCCCGGCCGCGATCAGGTCGCGGGCCAGCCCATCGGCGCGGGACGCGGTGGCCCCATGCACCAGCAACACACGGCTGCCAAAGGCCAGCGCGCGGGGCGCCGCCTGTGCAGCTTGCCCCCGGCCAAACAGGATTTCGGTTGCGGTCGCGACAGAGGCTTGGCTGGCTCCTGGATGGCGCCTGAGCAAGAGCTTCGATGTGACGCGGGACAGCTTCCCCACGGTCACACGCCCAGTCC
>JALQUQ010000324.1 GCA_023263735.1 Paracoccaceae bacterium
AGATATCCTGTTGGACACCATGTTCGAACTGCCGGGCATGAACGGCGTGCAAGAGGTGGTGGTCAAGGATGAGGCAGTGAATGCCGGGGCCAAGCCGATGCTGGTTTACACCGAACAGCCGAAAAAGAAAGAAACCGCCAACGCGGGCTGATTTTTGCCCTAAGGTTTCGGGTTTTTGGAAACGGGGACGGTACGCCGCCCCCGTTTTTCTTTTGCGTCCGATGATACGCCGGGCCTTTGGGGCGATCCTGCTCTGGCGGTTTGGCGTGGGCCGTGGTTTGATCCCCGGGCAGTGCGGGGGCCGCCACGGCGGTTGGTTCCCCCGGCTCAGGGCAAAACAGGGGTCAACATGGCGATCAAACGCATCACGTCTGGATCAGAATGGGAGCCGAAGATCGGCTACTGCCGGGCGGTCGTGGCCGGGGGCTGGGTGCATGTTTCGGGCACCACGGGCACCGATCACGCAACGGGGCAGGTGCCCGAGCGGGTCGAGGATCAATGCCAAATCGCGCTGGAAATCATCGGACGGGCCTTGGCCGAGGCGGGGGCCAGCTTTGCCGATGTGGTGCGGGTTCACTATATCCTGCCCGATCGCAACGACTTTGCCGCCTGCTGGCCGCTGCTGGCGCAGACCTTTGGGGCCAATCCCCCCGCTGCCACGATGATCGAAGCCGGGCTGATTTCCGCCGCCCACAAGATCGAGATCGAAGTGACTGCAAAACTTGCCGAATAACAGGCTGTGGGCATGCCGGGGACACTGGACCTTGGCCCTGTCTGCGGTATAAGAGGGGCGAAAGAAGCGGAGGCTTGTCCATGGATTTCCTGAAACGCGCTGTCACCTGGTGGAACGGCCAGACCCTGAACACCCAACTCTGGACCGCCCGGAATGGTGTCAAGGTTGGCGAAGACGATCAGGGCAACGTGTATTATGAAACCCGCGATAAAAAGCGCCGCTGGGTGATCTTTAACGGCGAAGCCGAAGCCAGCCGGGTGCCGCCCGAATGGCATGGCTGGCTGCACCACAGCTGGAATGAGCCGCCGACCAAGGCCCCTCTCAAGCATAAGGCCTGGGAAAAGCCGCATCAGGAAAACCTGACCGGCACGCCTGCGGCCTACGCTCCGGCTGGGTCGCTGCGTCAGGCGGCGCCGGTGGCGCGCACCGATTACGAAGCTTGGCAGCCCGAATAAATGGCCAGTGAACGCGCCGAGATACTGGCCGGGGCTGCTGTTCTGGCCGTTGCGGTGGGTTTTCTGGTCTATGCCGCCCAATCGGCCGGTTTTTCCCAAGGGTCCGACAGCTATCCGTTAAAGGCAAGCTTTCGGGCCGTTGATGGAATCACCGTCGGGTCGGATGTGCGTCTGGCGGGTCTGAAGGTTGGCACGATCACCGATCTGACGCTGAACCCCACCACATTTTTTGCCGATGCGACCATTGCGATGCAAAAGGAGATCCTTTTGCCGACCGACACGGCGATCCTGATTTCCTCCGAAGGTCTTTTGGGCGGTAACTTCGTCGAGATCGTGCCCGGTGGCGCGTTGGAAAATCTGGCACCCGGCGAAGAAATCGAAGATACACAGGGCTCGGTCAGCCTTGTCACGCTCTTGATGAAATTCGTGGGCGGTGGCGATTCTTCGAACGGGTCCAAAGAATGACATTGCGACGTCTTGGGTTTGCCTGCATCGGCGTGCTTGCCGCGTTTCCTGTCGTTGCACAGGAGATGGAAACGGCCCCGGGCGGGACGTTACGGTTGCTTGACCGTCTGACGGGCAAGGTGCAGGACGCGCCCGTTGCCACCGGTGGCCAAGTGACCGAGGGGCGTCTGGCGGTGCGGCTGGATGAATGCCGCTTTCCCAAGGATAACCCCGCATCCGATGCCGAAGCGCATCTGACGATTCTGGATGCAGAGACCAATCAGCCGATCTTTACCGGGTGGATGGTCGCCTCTAGCCCCGCTTTGTCGGCGATGGATCACCCGCGTTACGACGTTTGGGTCTTGTCCTGTGACTCGGGCTTTGTGGCCCCCGAAGTCGAAGATGTGCCGACCGAGGAAGAGGCCCCGCCCGAGGAAATCAACGAGGGATAAGGCGCGTAATCCGCAGGAAACAGCGTGGCGGGCCTGTCAAGCGCCTGCCTCAGCCTGCGGTGATAGTCGCTGCGCGAGATTTCGACGGCACCAAGGCTGGCCAGATGCGGGGTCAGAAATTGCGTATCAAACAGCGTGAACCCGCCCGCCCGCAACCGATGGATCAGCCAAGCCAAGGCCAGCTTTGACCCATTGGTCTGCCGCGAAAACATGGATTCGCCAAAGAACGCGGCCCCCAGAACCACCCCATAGACGCCCCCGATCATCAGGTCACCGCGCCACACCTCCAGACTATGGGCAAAGCCCATGGCGTGCAGGGCGGTGTACAGGTCAAAGATCTGATCGTTGATCCATGTTTCCGGGCGGTCGGCACAGGCGCGCACCGTGCCTGCAAAATCGTGGTTCACCCGGATCGTGTAATCGGCGCGACGGATCGCTTTGCCCAGCGACTGCGAGATGTGAAACCCCTCAAGCGGAAACACCCCGCGCCGGCGCGGGTCGATCCAGTGGATTTCGGTATCGTCACGCGTTTCGGCCATGGGAAAGATCCCCATGGCATAGGCGCGCAACAAGATTTCGGGGGTGATGTCGGCATGCATGGCGTCAACCAGTCGGTCAGGGCCTTGGACAAAGCCTGCCAAGGCTGCGCCCCCGTGTCAGGGGGCACAGCGGTGTTTGTCAGCCAAATTGGCGCTCCAACCACTTTTCCAGCCAGTGGATATTATAGTCGCCTGCCTGAACGTCTGGTTCGGCCAGCAGGGCATGGAACAGCGGAACGGTGGTATCGACGCCATCGACGATCAATTCCGACAGCGCACGTTTCAGCCGAGACAAAGCCTCGGGCCGGTCACGGCCATGCACGATCAATTTGCCGATCAGGCTGTCATAATAGGGCGGAATGGAATAGCCGCCATAGAGCGCCGAATCCATCCGGACGCCCAATCCGCCGGGGGCATGGAACACGCGCACCTTGCCGGGGCAGGGCGCAAAGTTCGGCAGCCGCTCGGCGTTGATGCGCACTTCGATCGCGTGGCCGTTGATCTCAAGATCAGATTGGCCAAACGACATCTCCATGCCCGCCGCCACGCGAATCTGTTCACGCACCAGATCGACGCCAAAGATGTATTCCGTCACCGGATGTTCCACCTGAAGCCGGGTGTTCATTTCGATGAAATAGAATTCGCCATCTTCGTACAGGAATTCGATGGTGCCCGCGCCGATATAGCCCAGATCGCCAATCGCCTTGGCGCAGATGCCACCGATCTGTTCCCGCATCGCGGGGGTGATGCAGGGGCCCGGGGCCTCTTCAAACACCTTTTGGTGGCGGCGCTGCAGCGAGCACTCGCGCTCGCCCAAGTGAATCACGTGGCCGTGGCCATCGGCCACGACTTGCACCTCGATGTGGCGCGGCTGCAAGAGGGCGCGCTCCAACAAGACGTCACTGCTGC
>JALQUQ010000325.1 GCA_023263735.1 Paracoccaceae bacterium
ATAGAATGGCGCCTCGTGACAGACCTCTAGCTGCTTCTCCATATTCTCTTTAATCATGTGCATCGGGACATGGCCCGGTCCTTCGATCATCACCTGAACATCATGCTTCCAGGCGATCTGGGCGCGGGCGCCCGAAACAGGCGCTGCGCGATCAGCACCCGCTGTTGCTGGCCACCCGAGAGGGCCGACATCGGGCGGTCCGCAATCCCAGCAAGCCCCATCCGATCCAGCAGGGCCTCAGCCTCTCCGATCAGCGTCGCGGGAACGCGCAGGCCAAGGTCTTCGCGGCGGCCGAGCAGAATGCATTCGAGCACCGAAATCGACGATTTGACCGCAAAGGCCTGCGGCAGATAGCTGATTTCACGCCGCCCGAGCGCGCGCCCAAGTCGCGAGGCCGTAACGGTCTCCGCCGAAAGCCCGGCAATCGCGCGCAGGAGCGTCGATTTGCCCGACCCGTTCGGCCCGACGACGCCGAGCATTTCGCCCGGTTCCAGCGCGAAGGAGAATGCGTCGAGGATAGGTGACTTGCCCCGCCACAAGGCGGGGCCGGAAATCTCGAACATCTTCAACCTCCCTCGTGGCGCAGGATGACGGCAAGCAGCATCGGGATGCCGGCCACCGCGGTGATGATGCCGACCGGAATTGCGGCACCGGACGACAGCAGCTTGCCGACGATCGAGGCGCTGACGATGATCATGGCACCGGCCAATGCCGACACGGGCAGCGCGATGCGATGGTCCTCGCCGACCAGGGAGCGCGCGACATGTGGCGCAATCAGTCCGACAAAGCCGATGGTCCCGGTAAACGAAACGGCCGCCGCCGTGAGCGCCGCGGTGGTCAGGAATGCACGTCGGCGGACCGCAGCCACGTCGAGCCCGAGGCTCTCGGCATTCGCCTCGCCCAGCCGCAGCGCCGTCAGGGCCCAGACATCGCGGGCGATCACTGGCAGGCAAAGCAACAGGATCGCCCCGCTGACCTGAACGGCCGTCCAGTTCGCCTTCAACAGCGATCCGAACAGCCAGAACACGATCTGTTGCAGCACCTCGGGCGAGGCCAGGAATTGCAGGAGTGACAGCAGGGACTGAAAAAAGAACATCACTGCGATGCCGGCTAGGACAAGAACCTCGGGCTGCGTCCCTTTCAGGCGACCGACCAGCCAGACGATTCCGGTTGCGGCCAGTGTCGCCAGAAACGCGCAGGCCGGCGTCAGGAAATGCGGCGGCAGGGGCAGGGCAAGCGCCGATCCGAACATGATCGCCAAAGCCGCGCCGAACCCGGCCGCAGCGGAAAACCCAAGGGTAAAGGGCGAAGCCAGCGGATTGGCGAGGATCGTCTGCATCAGAAGCCCCGCCAGCCCGAGAGCGGCCCCGACGATCAGCGCCATGGAAGTTTGCGGCAGCCGGATTTGGAACATGATGGCCGCTGCGGCGCGGTCAGCACCTTGCGGGCCTGCCATGAGAGTATGCCAGATTTCCCCGAGGCCCATGCCCGAAGGGCCGGTTGTCAGATCCCCCAGCACAAGGATCAGCAACAGCAGGGCGGCGGCGATTGCCGCCACCGCCCGCCGGACCGATCTTGCCCGCCAGCGGGACAGGGGATCGGTCAGCGCGCTCATTTCAACTGGTCGATGAACAGGCCATCCGCCGCGACCGGCATCCAGGTCTTGTAGTAATCGGCCAGTTCCGCCGCCGGATCGACATCGGCAAAGGCTTCAGGATACAGCGCCTTGGCGATGGCGCGGGCATAGACGAAATCCGACAGGGTGCGGTTGCCGCCGTGATAGATGCCGAACACCTGCTTGTTCTGCACCGCAGGCAGGTCAGCCCAACCCGGGCGGGTCGTGTAGGCGGCCATTTTCGGCTGGGCCAATTCGTCGGTGGCACCAAAGCCAAGGATCACCGCCTCGGGCTTGTTCAGCCATTCGGAACCGGCCAGCAGGATCACGTCGGGCTGCTGTGCGAGCACATATTCCGGCGCCAGCGGCCCCCAGTTTTCGACTTGGCCCTTGGCGATATTCTCGCCGCCAACGAGGTCGATCACACCAGCCCACATGCCGTTGCCATAGGAGTTGCCGACCTCGCCCGGACCCTTTTGCGCAAGCTCGACATAGATCTTGCGATGCGACGGGCCAGCCTTGGCAACCCGCGCCAAGGTGTCGGAAGACATGGTTTCGTACATCGTGGCCAACTGCTCCGCCCGCTCGGGCTGGCCCATCACCGCACCCAGCACGCGGGTCGACAGCAGGTGGCGCTCCAGCGTCTGGGCGTTGTAGTCGATCACCACGACCTTGATACCGGCGTCTTCGATCTGCTTGACGCCCGGCTCGCCGATGGCGGCGGTCTGCCAGCTCGACAGGATCGCGACCTCGGGCCGGGCAGCGATCAGCGCCTCGACCGAGAAGGTATTGTCATCGGCATTGCCGAAGTCGGGCAGCCCTTCGAGTTGCGGGAAGCGCGCGGTATAGACCTTCCACTGACCCGGCCGCCAGTCGGCCCAGGGCGCGCGCGACAGGGCCACGATCTTGTCCGCCCCTTCCGCCCCGGTCACGGCCAGGTAATCTTCGTAGTAAAAGCCAAGCGCGACGCGGTCGGGAACGTGGTCGAGGGTGACGGTGCGGCCGTCAAGATCGGTGACGGTGATCTCGGCCATCGCCGGCATGGCAAAGACAAGGGACAATGCGGCTGTCAGGCCGCGCAGGATCGTGTTCATTGGGTTCCTCCTTGGTGAACAGGGATCTGGGGGTCATGGGCTTCATCCGGGGCGACAAACCGCGCTCCGGCGTCATTGGGTGGCATCCGCCCCAGAACAGCGGTGCGCAGCATGGCCGGGCGCTTGTGCTTGGGGACAAGTCCTTCGGCATCGGCGCGCCAGAGGTGGATGAAGGCAACAAGGTCGGGGACCGCGTCTGGCGTCAGGCCGCCAAACATCCATCCCCACTTGCCGGGGGCCGTAATGGACGCCCGCGCCCGGCGCGTGCAGCCCCCAAGGCAGGGAAAGGTCAAAATCAATGTGGCGAGGTCTGGTTCTGCCGCGCAAAGTGCGGTTCCAATGGCGTTGCCCTGTGGACAGGTCGTGCACAGGTGGATTTCGGTGCGGTGTGTCATGGGGCGCGCCCAGTCTTTGGGACGGGTGGCGTGTCGACGGCCTCGATCCACGGTTTGATGTCGAGGAGCGGCGTTCCGTCAAAGGCATCGAGCCCATCGACCTCCAGCACACCGGCGGCCGCGTCGATAGAGACAAGCCGGGTCACCGCCAGCGAGATCGGGTTTGGCCGCGCGGGGGATCGCAGGGCAAAGGTGCCGGTCGGCTGCGGCCGATGCGACGGCGTTTGGACGATCAGGTCGCGCCGCGCCGCATCCATCCAGTAAAGCAGGATGACCGCCTGCCCGGGCGTCAATCCCGTCAGGCCCGCGCGAAATTCCGGGTCAAGGACGGCAAGGAACTTGCCACCCCGTTCCCGCGCCTCGCGCAGGTTGTGGGGGCAGTTGCCCTTGCCCCAAGGCGTTCTCAGCTTGCCAATGAAAC
>JALQUQ010000326.1 GCA_023263735.1 Paracoccaceae bacterium
GACTTTGTTCGCGACCACGGGGGGCGCGTTCTGATCCTGCGCGGCGGTGATTTTCTGGGGGTTCAGCGCAGCCTTGCTTTTCACAAGGTCCTGTTGAAAGACATCGCCTCGGGCAAATTCACCCTGATGGGAAACAGCGCGGCCAAGCGGGCGTGGGCATGGTTGCCCGATATGGCGCGCGCGGCGGTTGATCTGATCGAAATGCCTGACCTGTCTGATTTTGCCGATCTCTCGTTTCCCGGCTATACGGCCAGCCAATCTGACCTGGCGCTGATTTGCGAAGCGCAGATGGGACGGCCCCTGCGGCGGTCTCCGTTTCCCGAATGGATTTTACCGCTGGCCGCCCCGTTTTGGGAATTGGCGCGCGAACTGCGGGAAATGATGTATCTTTGGCACGATGACCATGGGCTGAGTGATGGCGAGTTCCGCGCGGTTTTGCCGGGCTTTGCGCCGACGCCGCTGCCCGAAGCGATGCGCCAGATGTTGGCCGTCCACGGCCTTTAGAAATCGATATCGACCCAGATAGGCCAGTGCCGCGACGGGGTGTCGGGGTGCAGCACCCCGCGCGCCACCACATTCAACGCGGCCGAGGGCAGGATATACGCGACCCGCAACGGACCAATGCCCTTTCCATAATCGACCGTATCTCCCTCCAACGGGTTTTGCAGGCGCGGATCGGCCAACAGGGATTGGATGGGCTCTTTGATCCCGTCGCCTTTGACGGGATCAACATTGGCTTGACCGATCAGGATATAGGGCCCCGTCGGCGCGGCATGGGGGAGGGCCCCATCCAGAAGCAAAGTCCAGAACCGGTTTTCATCGGCATTGCGCAATCCGTTGCGATCTTCGGGGCCGTCGAAAGCGGGTGTTGTCGCGTGCCATGTCAAAAGGCTGAGCGACTGGCCCGTTGGAAGTCGGATCACCGTATCCGCATGGCTGACCGAAGAAAGTCGCAGAATTTCATCCGCGCCAGCGGGCAGGGGGGGGAGGTGCGCGCCCGGAAGATCTTTCCAGAGAAAGGATGTGAAATCGCGGCTGGCCACCGTGTCAAAGGGCTGTCGGGACAAGATCGCCATGCCGGCCTGACCGGGATACCAGCCAAACCCCATGCTGTCGCGCGCTTCGCCCAAAACCCCATTCTGGTCCAGGTCAAACCCGGTCGCAACGCCCGCATTCGGGCGCAGGGCCATTTGATGCGCATAGGGGGCGGCCAGCAGAGCGTTGAGGGCGGCAAGGGTCAGGCCCCCGGCATCAAAATCAAAGCCCGACAGCACAACGACATCGGCTTGCAACTGGTCAAGCGTTTGCACGGCTGCCCGGATATCCGGCATCTCGGCCCGTGTCAGATCGCGAAGAAGTTCACCCGGGCCTTTGCGGGTCAGTTCCGTATTCCAATACGCCAGACGCAGGCGTTCGGCCGATGCCGCATGCGCGGCCCCCAAAAGCGCCAGAGCAAGGCAAAGGGGGCGGATCACGCGGTTGCCATACGGCTCTCTTCGCCCTGAGTTCGGGCGCGGCGCATGTCGCGCAGCATGTCAGCGATCCGCATCAGGGCAAGACCGCGCAGGAACAGGCTGGCGGGCAGGAAGGACCACGCGGTGATGGTCCAGACGACCGAATGCGGAGAGATCAGCGTTGACGGGTTCAGCCCCTGAAAGCCCATGGTGATGATCAGGGGCGTCACAAACGGCAAAAGGAACCCAAGGGCGACATTGATCCGCCCATCGCGATCCAGCCGTGCCACGACATCGGTTGCGGTCGAAGGGTCGAACATCGGCAGGTTGACCCAAACGTTAAAGGGCCTGCCACGCTGCGGCCAACCCCCAAACCGAAGGGTGAATACAAACACTGCCAGCCACACCAGCGAGGCGAAATAGGCCAGACCCATGGCGGCACGCAGACGGTCGTGCTGCCCCTCGGGGCCCCCTTCGGCCAGTGTCAGCACAGCAAGACGCACGGGCGAATAGGGGAAATCCATCGATGACCCGATCAGGGTGCCAATCACATTGATCAGGTCAAAGAACGCACTGCTTTGCAGCAGCGACATTTCGGAAACCGTGACCAGAAACACCGTGGTGCTCAGCATACCAAACCGCAGCCGATTGAAGGGGGCGGCATCGCGAAATTCGACAAGGCTGGGATAGGTGGCCTGATATTCGACAAAGGTCAGCAGGCCCGCGAAAATAGCGGCAAGGGCCACCATCTGACCCGTATCGGAATTGGATTGCGGCAAGACGAACGTTGGGGCGATCACCAAAAGGATCACCAAAAACGCCCGTATGATTGCCCCAGACATTCTGGAAACCATGACTGCCCCATTTCGCCTCTGGACGAGACCGATACGATGCCGATCCCTTGTTCCACGAACTACGCCGTCTTTGCGGCCAACTGCCTTATTGTTGCCTAATTTGTGCCTGCTTTCGCCCGTTACGGCAATGCGTTGACGCGTAATCTATTCACTTCATGGCACATTCTCGCAGGAAGTGTCGCTGGATTGCATCAGACTGTGCCCAAAGAAAATGCCGCCCGGCGCCAAGGGGAACGGGCGGCACAAGATATTGTGTGGTTTCAGAAATTCGGCGCTAGGCCGCTTTTTCCGATCCCGGCGATCAAATCAGGCCCAAGGGCGCAGCGTCGCGGCCTTGGCTTCGAATGCGTCGATCGACGAAGCTTTTTCCATGGTCAGGCCGATGTCATCCAGACCGTTCAACAGGCAGTGCTTGCGGAAGGGGTCAACCTCAAAGCCAAAGGATTGGCCATCCGACGTGGTCACGGTCTGGGTTTCCAGATTGACGGTCATGCGGGCATTGGCCCCCTTGCGGGCGTCTGCCATCAGAACGTCCATCACCTCTTGCGGCATGACGATCGGCAGGATGCCGTTCTTGAAGCAGTTATTGAAGAAGATGTCGGCAAAGCTGGTCGAGATCACGCAGCGGATGCCGAAATCAAGCAGTGCCCAAGGGGCGTGTTCGCGCGACGAACCACAGCCAAAGTTGTCACCGGCCACCAGAATTTCGGCCGAGCGATAGGCGGGCTGGTTCAGGACGAAATCGGCGATTTCGTTGCCTTCGCGGTCAAAGCGCATTTCGTCAAACAGGTTCTTGCCCAAGCCCGAGCGCTGAATGGTTTTCAGGAATTGCTTGGGGATGATCATGTCGGTGTCGATGTTGACCAGCGGCATCGGGGCCGCGATTCCGGTCAGAGTGGAAAACTTTTCCATCGTCGATCCTCAGTTACGGGGCTTGAGCCCCTGAAGGGAGAAGCCAACCTGTTCAGCCAGATTGGCGATGAAGCTACCGGGATAGGGGGCCACGCGCAGGTGCAGGGCACGGATGCGCGAAGCATAAAGGTGTACGGTCAAAGTCTGGTCTGTCAGCCATCCATCCACCCCGCCATGCGGGTTGAAATAGACATCGGCCATCGACCAAGGCAGCGGGTTGAACACCTGTTGTGGGCGCGCATTGCGGGATTCCCCGGTCTGGCCCAGCAAATAGGTCATGGCCCGCGGGCCAAGCA
>JALQUQ010000327.1 GCA_023263735.1 Paracoccaceae bacterium
AAACAATTGGCGATGATTGGGCCGATGCCGCCGAAGCGGCCGCATTGGAAGACATCGCCCGCGCCACGGCCGAGGCGGTGCAGGATCAGGTCCAAGACCATTCCGGCGGCATGACCTTTGACGAAGAGGTCTTGCGCGATCTGGTGCGCGATATTCTGCGGGAGGAACTGGCAGGCTCGCTGGGCGAACGCATCACCCGCAACGTGCGCAAACTGGTGCGCGCCGAGATTGCCCGCGCCATGGCTGTCCGCGATTTCGAATAACGCGGTATTTGCACCGCCCCCCAAAGGAAAACGCCCCGGCATTTCTGCACGGGGCGTTTTTCATGGTCTGCGCGTTTCACCGGGGCGGGGCCAACACCCCAACCCGATCTTTCGATGCAAAATTGCGATGGTCAGGCGGCTTCGCCCATTTCGGATTCCAGCGCCTGACGACGCTCGGATTCTTCGCGGCTCAGTGCAACCGAGGTGCGGATGCCTTTGCCGACGAACTCCATCAGGCCTTTGACAACCCGTTCGTTCGGATCAATGCCGGCGCAGGACAGAACTTCACGCCCATCGCGCGACCGTGCCCAGCGGGCAATCTGTTCCGGACCGTTGCCGTACTTCTTGTCATCTGCAATGGCATCGTCAAGCGCGGCAAGAACAACGGCCGCAAAAAGCTTGCGTGCGCGCTGGCCTTGTTCGTAGTTGAAGGCGGTGCTGTCAACGTTACCCGACATCTTGCGATCCTATTTTCTTGCTCTTGTCTTTTTCAGCGTTCGCGGAACCTATACATTTCCGAACGATTCGGTATTAGCGGTTTTGCAAGTCAGTCATGCAATTTTTGCATGGCTAGTGCGTTACATTACCGTATCTTGTCACCGTTCCGCGCCGCAGCATGCGAGATATAGGGGGTTCAAAGATTCGATCAACCTTTTTTAAGGAAATCACGAATATTTCTGGATCACGTCACCTTGACCCTAGGTCAGAAGGGCGGCAGGGTCCTGACCTTTTGACCCAGGGCATAAACCTCGCCCGCCCGGTCAAAGCGGATATGGGCCAGCCCGCGCAGGCCGTGGGTGGTGAAAAGGGTGCCTGCTTCCTTGCCATCGGCGGTCAACAGCGGGGTTCCGGGGGGCAAAGCGGGCTCGGGGTGGTGGTCAAGGAGGACCGGCACCAGACCCTTGCGCAGCTCTGTCTTGTGCTTCATCCGGGCCGTGACCTCTTGACCCACATAGCAGCCTTTGCGGAAATCGACCCCGTTCAGCCGTTCAAACCCGGCCTCTAGAATAAACGTCTCATCCGGCTGCAATTCGATCCCGGTTTCCGGAATGCCATGCGTGACCCGAATTTCATCCCAATCCACCGCCTCGGGGGGCGCCGAAAGCATTGCAATTTGTGCATAACGCCGCCAGCCAAGCGCCGGGTGCCGGGGGTCTGCCACGGCATCCGGCGGGCAGGGGCCCAAACCCCGCGCGACCCCCAGATCGGTTTCGGCAAACTGCACATCGGCGCGCAGGCGGTACATCATCAGCCGCCGCAGCGTCGCGGCCGCCACCGGGGCCGCAATGTCGATCAAGAGGTGCTCCCCCTCGGCCGGACGCAGGATCAGAAAATCCGCCAGATACTTTCCCTGAGGCGTCAGCAGCGCCGCCCAGACCGCGTGCCATTGACCCAAAGCGGCCTTTTCCAGCCGCAGCAGATCATTGCTGACCAGACCTTGCAAAAAGGTAAACCGATCCTTGCCCGTTATTTTCCAGATCACGCGGTCGGTCATGCGATCAATCCTTTTCAGCCTCGCCCTTGAATTGGAGGGCGTAAAGACGCGCGTAAAGCCCGCCCATGTTCAGAAGTTCGTCATGCGTGCCGATTTCCACGGCGCGGCCCGCGTCGATGACCACGATCCGGTCGGCCTTGCGCACCGTGGCGAGGCGGTGGGCAATGACCAGCGTGGTGCGATCGGCCATCAGGCGGTCAAGCGCCTGCTGAACCAGCATCTCGCTTTCAGCGTCTAGCGCGCTGGTCGCCTCGTCCAGCAGCAGCACTGGGGCCTGATGCAAAAGGGCGCGGGCGATGGCGATGCGTTGGCGCTGTCCGCCCGACAGCGACGATCCGCGCGGCCCGGCCGCTGCATCCAGCCCCCCCGGCAAATCGCGCACAAAGGCGGCCTGCGCCTGCGTGAGTGCGGCCCAAAGCGCCGCATCCGCCACGCCAGACCGCCCCATGGTCAGATTGTCGCGCAACGGCTCGTCAAACAGTGCCGAATCCTGACTGACACTGGCAAACAGCGCGCGTTGGTCTGGTAGGGCCATCTGGGTCGTTTCGGCCCCGCCAATTCGCACCTGCCCCTGCGTCGCATCGGCCAGCCCGGTCAGCAAGTGAAACACCGTCGATTTGCCTGCCCCCGATGGCCCGACCAGCGCGGTGACCTTGCCCGCCTCGGCGGTAAAGCTCAGCCCCTGCAACACGGGCGCATCGCCATAGGCAAAATGCACATCCTGAAAGTCCAACCGGGGCGGCAGGCTGTTTGGCGTGGCTTGGCTCTGCTCGGGCCGGGTTTGCGCCGAACGTTCCCCCAAAAGCCGCGATATCCGCTCAAGGCTCGCGCTGGCGGTCTGCCACATGCCCGCCATATCCCCCAATCGGCGGATCGGTTGAAAGGTCAGCACCATGGCCGAAAAGAACGACATGAATTCGCCGGTGGTGCGGGTGCCCGCCGCCACTTCGCGCCCGCCAAGGTACAGCACCCCCAGAAAGCCAAGCCCGGTGACCACATCCACCAGTGATGGCAAAAGCGCCCGCGCGGCGGCACTGCGGGTTTCCGCCCGCACGATCCGGTCAAGGATCTGGGCAAAGCGGCTTTGTTGGTGATCCTCCATCCGGTTCAGCTTGACCGCCTGAATGCCGTGAAAGATCTCATCCAGCCGCGTGACCCGCATGCCCGCCTGATCGCGCAGATGCATGGCCTTGCGGCGCAGATAGCGGCGCAGGATCGCGGCGGGCAAGATCAGCAGCGGCGTCCCGACCAAGGCGGCCAGCGTCCATTGCACATCGATCGACAGCGCCACCACGAACAGCCCGACCAGCGCCACCGCATCGCGCCCGACCCCGGCCAGCAGGGAAATCCAGATGCCCTGCACCGCCAAGGTATCGCCCTGCACCCGCTCGATCAGGGCCCCCGGGGCGTTGCGTTGAAAAAACGACAGGTCCAGCCGCAACAGATGCGCCAGCAGATCCGATTGCATGCGCGAGGCCACCTGTTGCGACAACCGCGCGAGCATGGTCTTTGAGGTCAGCGAGGTGACGGCCCGCAGCGCGAACAGCCCGAAAATCCCCAGTCCGACCCACCAAAGCGAGGTCCCCCCGCCGGGGGAAAAGACGCGGTCGAACAGCGGCTCCAGCATCCGCGACAGCGCGCCCAGCGTTGACCCTTCGACGCACATGATCAGAAAGATCAGCACAAGCCCGCCCGTGCGGTCCGACAGATAGGTTTTCCAGAACCACCCGGCCAGCGATTGATGC
>JALQUQ010000328.1 GCA_023263735.1 Paracoccaceae bacterium
GTGTGAATCTCATCGATGAACAGGATCGCATCGGGGTGATCCTCCATCTCTTTGACCACGGCTTTCAGACGCTCCTCGAAATCGCCGCGATAACGGGTGCCGGCCAGCAGTGCGCCCATATCAAGGCTAAAGATCGTTGCGCGTGAAAGAACCTCTGGCACTTCTTTCTTGACGATTTTCCATGCCAGCCCTTCGGCGATGGCGGTTTTGCCAACGCCCGGATCGCCCACCAAAAGCGGGTTGTTCTTGCGGCGGCGGCACAGAACCTGAATGCAGCGCTCCACCTCATTTTCGCGACCGATCAAGGGATCGACTTCCCCCTTGCGGGCCTTGACGTTCAGATCGACGCAGTATTTCGACAGCGCGCTTTCCTTGGCCTCACCCGCTTCGGCCTTGGGGGTTTCCATATGCTCTTCGGCACCGGTCACCGGGCGGCTTTCGCCATAGGACGGGTCTTTCGCCACGCCATGGGCGATGAAATTCACCGCATCATAGCGGGTCATATCCTGTTCTTGCAGGAAATAAGCGGCGTTCGATTCCCGCTCGGCAAAGATGGCGACCAGAACATTGGCCCCCGTCACCTCATTGCGGCCCGAGGATTGCACATGAATCGCGGCGCGTTGGATGACGCGCTGAAAGGCGGCGGTCGGCACCGCTTCGCTGCCCTCAACCTCGGTCACGAGGGTTGACAGATCATCGTCGATGAATTCGGTCAGCGTCTTGCGCAGTTCATCCAGATCGACGGCACAGGCCTTCATGACCCGCGCGGCATCCGGTTCATCGATCAGCGCCAGCAACAGGTGTTCCAGCGTTGCAAGTTCATGACGGCGAGAGTTTGCATGGGCAAGAGCGCCGTGGATCGCTTGCTCAAGAGTGGTCGAAAACGAAGGCACTGGTGCGTGCTCCTGTTCTTCGGGGCTGAGAGGGCCTTCTTCGAGAGGGCCTTAACAACCGTGGCCTTATACCCTTAAAGATCGGTTTTATTTTCCGTTCTTCAAGCACAATATTTAAGAGTTCACCCTTTGGAAGCTTTGCGTCAGCAAATGTGATCAAGAGGTGACCAATTCGGCTTAGAACCTGTCCTTGCGGGCCCGCACTTCGGCAAAACAATCCACATCGGGCGCGTCGGTCATACCCAGAGAGGCCCGAATTTCGGCATTGGCGGCCCGCAGGAACGGATTGGTCGCAAGTTCGAGGGACAAGAGCGAGGGAACCGTGGCGCGCCCTTGTGCGCGGGCCTCGGCCACAGCCGTGATCCGCAACATAAGATCGCGGTTGCCCGGTTCAAGGGTTTGGGCAAACCTGAGGTTCGACTGGGTATATTCATGGCCCGAGCAGATCAGCGTGTCGGGGGGCAGGGCGGCCAGCTTTGACAGGCTTGTCCACATCTGCGCCGGGGTCCCTTCGAACAGTCGCCCACATCCGCCAGCCATCAGACTGTCGGCGGTAAACGCGATCCTTTCGCCGTCAAAGACAAAGGCGATATGACCGACCGTATGGCCCGATACGTCAAGGATGCGGGCCGTCGCCGTGCCGACGTGGATCTGATCACCCTCGGCCACGGCCCTGTCTAGCGGCGGCAGGCGATGGGCATCGGCGGCGGCTCCGGTGACCTTGGCGCCGGTGGCGGCCCGCAACGCTTCGACCCCGTCGATATGGTCCCAGTGATGGTGGGTGATCAGGATGTCGGTCAGCGTCCATCCCCGCTCGGCAAGGGCTGCCGCGATCGGGCCGGGTTCGGGCACATCCACCACCGCCGTCGCGCCGGACTGCGGGTCATGCAGCAGATAGGCGTAATTGTCTTTCAGGCAGGGGACAGTGACAAGTTCAAGCGGCATGGTGTTTTATCCCTTTCCGTCTATGGTAGGGCAACATGCCCCGGAATGAGACCGAACCGCAATGCATCTGGATGTTCTGGATCTGCACAACTTTTACTATCGCACCCAGCTTGGCCGCGTGGCGCAGCGGGGCATTCGGGACAAACTTCGCAGCATCTGGCCCCCGATGTCGGGGCATACGGTGGCGGGCTTTGGATTTTCGCCCCCCCTCTTGCGCCCCTATCTGGAGCAGGCGCGCCGGGTGATCGGGTTGATGCCTGGCCCCCAAGGGGTGATGCCATGGCCCCCGGGCATGAACAACATCTCGGTTCTGTGCGAGGAAACGGCCTGGCCGCTTCCCAATGGGCTGGTGGACCGGCTGGTCATGCTGCACGGTCTGGAAACCAGCGAACAGCCGTCCTTGGTGCTGGAAGAGGCGCATCGCGTGCTGGGTCCGGGGGGGCGGGTGATGGTCATCGTGCCCAACCGGTCAGGGCTGTGGTCGCGGCGCGATATCACGCCATTTGGCTTTGGCAGGCCTTATAGCCTTGGCCAATTGGAGGCACAGTTGAAACGCCATGGCTTTACCCCCGAACGGGCCACGGCGGCGCTGTATTCCCCGCCGTCGTCCACGCGGTTCTGGCTGCGGACGGCAGATTTCTGGGAGCGGGTCGGAAGCAAGGTGCCGTGGCTGGTCGGCGGCGTGCTGATGGTCGAGGCGTCAAAGCAGGTTTACGCGCCGTCGCGCGGCGGGCTTGCACAGGCCGTGCGCCGCCCTTTGCGCGTGCTGGAAGGCGTCGGGCAGGCCGTGCCGACCCCGCGTGAGGGCCAATAGCCAACCCGAGCGGCCGTCAATCAGGGCGCGAAGGGCGCGCCTTTTTCGCCGTATCGGTCATTGGTCTGACGGGTCAATCCGGGGGAACGATTCCTCAAAAATCGAACCGATTTTGCCCTTGAGGCAGCTTCAAAGCGTCGCACCTTGAGGCAACAGCGCTAACAGGAGCAAATACTTGTGTGAAACGCTCACGATTTGCTGACCATTAAGGTTGCGGGGTGGCCATACCTCTGCTAGAGACGCGCCGAATTCCAGACGCATTTCACGTCACACGACCTTTCAGGCCGATGTGTCGTCACATGCCAAACTGGCCAAAACTACGGAAGGGTTGACGTGTCCGAACCAGCTTCGATCTCCTCCGGCATCGCTGCGCGTTACGCGGCCGCCGTATTTGACCTTGCAAAAGAAGAGCAGGCGCTGACCGCGCTGGAAGCCGATGCCGACGCCCTGTCGGCGGCTTTGGACGCATCGGAAGAGTTGCGCTCCGTGATCTCTTCTCCTGTCATCACCCGCGAAGAACAAGCCAAGGTCATGGATGCCATCGCATCCAAACTTGGCGTTTCGGCGCTGGTTGCGAACACGCTTCAACTGATGGCGTCCAAGCGCCGTCTGTTTGTTCTGCCGCATCTGCTGGCAGATCTGGCGGCTCGGATCGCCACGGAAAAGGGCGAAGTCACCGCGGAAGTGACCTCGGCTGCTGCCCTTTCGGCCGATCAGGCCTCGAAACTCGCCGCGACGCTGAAAGCGCGTGTCGGCAAGGACGTGAAATTGAAAACCGCCGTCGATGAAAGCCTCATCGGTGGTCTTGTCGTCAAGCTGGGCTCGACCATGATCGACACGTCGG
>JALQUQ010000329.1 GCA_023263735.1 Paracoccaceae bacterium
GTCTTATCCCGATATGGTGCTGTTGGCGGGTGGCACGCCGGTTCCGGTGGTGGCCACGATCGACACCCATTTCAAATTGACGCCCGCGCAGCTTGAGGCGGCGATCACGCCCAAGACAAAATGGTTCATCTTCAACAGCCCGTCGAACCCCACCGGGGCGGGCTATACTTGGGATGAATTGCGCGGCCTCTGCGATGTGCTGATGCGCCATCCGCATGTCTGGATCATGTCGGATGACATGTATGAACATCTGGTGTTCGGCGATTTCAAATTCTGCACGCCGGCTCAGGTCGAGCCCGGCCTTTATGACCGCACGCTGACCTGCAATGGCGTGTCAAAATCCTATGCCATGACCGGCTGGCGCATCGGTTATGCGGCGGGCCCGGTCGCCTTGATCAAGGCGATGGGCACGATCCAGTCGCAATCGACGTCGAACCCCTGCTCGGTCAGCCAATATGCCGCGCTTGAGGCCCTGACCGGCCCGCAGGATTTTCTGGCCGAAAACCGCAAGGTGTTTGAACGCCGCCGCGATCTGGTGGTGTCGATGCTGAACGCGGCCGAGGGTGTGACCTGCCCGAACCCCGAAGGCGCCTTTTACGTCTATCCCGATATTTCGGGCTGCATCGGCAAAACCACGGCCAATGGCACGAAAATCACCAATGATGAGGTGTTTGCCACCGCATTGCTGGAAGAAACCGGTGTTGCCGTGGTGTTTGGCGCTGCCTTCGGGCTTTCGCCAAATTTCCGGGTCAGCTACGCTACGTCGGACGCGGTGTTGCAAGAGGCGTGCAAACGCATCCAAGACTTTTGCAAGGCCCTGAAATAGGAGCAGCCATGGCGGGCGATCTGCCAGACTATTACTTTCGGATCCGCGAAAACGGCGCGGTTGTGTTCAAGGTTGATACCGAGAACCGGCAGCGCCGCATCGAATTTGATGAAATCGCGGTGGTGAACGTCAAGAATGGCAATATCAAACCGCATGGCGACCGAAAACTTTCCGACAAGGATCAGAAAGCGATTGAAACCTGGTTGGCGGACAGGGTCGCCCTGTTGGCCACCCGGGATGTCGATGACATCCTGCGCGCCATCGACCATATGAACCTGACCGCGCAATGGGCCCAGACCCGCGCGACGGATGCCCAATTGGATCAGGTGACCGACAAACTCTTGCTGGCCATGCATGATCTGCGGTCGGTGCTGGTGCGCAAAAAGGCCGACAGGCTGATGAACGGCACCGGGCAAGCGGCGGAATAGCGCTTAGGCGCGGTGATCGGGCGCTTTGCGCGACGGGGCGTAATAGGGCTTGGTCACATCCTCGATCCGCAGATCCAGCGCCTCCACCTCCAGCGCAATGGCCCCATCCCCCGCGAAATTCAGCGTGACGCGGCCCGACAGATCATCCTTGGCCGCAAACTCCACCGACAAAAGCGACAGGATCGTTTTGCCAGACTTTGGGTCGATCCCTTGGGTCTTGGCCGACAAGACGCCGTCAAACACCACCAAGCACCGCACCCGTTCAAAGCCACGCCCCGCTTTGCGGGCAGCCTCGGCATCTTCCCAGCGGAACCGGTTCACCAAAAGACCAAAGCTGCGCCTTTTGCGATCATAGCGCAGCTCGGACACCGGAAGAACGGCATCTTGCAACAGCGCCGAAGCCACCGACAAATCCT
Organism: Paracoccaceae bacterium; assembly: GCA_023263735.1. GTDB lineage: Bacteria > Pseudomonadota > Alphaproteobacteria > Rhodobacterales > Rhodobacteraceae > Pseudotabrizicola. Next base: position 1,671 of record JALQUQ010000329.1, read on the forward strand.
CGGCCCCCTGCACCAACAGGCGCAGCGGGCCGTCATCCCCGTCTTCGAATTTCGCGTCGGCCATCAGTTCCCTGCAATCCGTTCGATATGTGCGCCACAGGCCATCAGCTTTTCTTCGACCCGCTCATACCCGCGATCCAGATGGTAGACGCGGCTCACAACCGTTTCACCTTCGGCCGCAAGACCCGCCAGAATCAGGCTGACGCTGGCCCGCAGATCGGTCGCCATCACCGGCGCGCCGCGCAGCTTGGACACGCCGGTCACCTTGGCCGTGCCGCCATGCACATCGATCTTGGCCCCCATGCGCATCAATTCCGGGGCATGCATGAACCTGTTTTCAAAGATCTTTTCTTCCAGCACGCTGGTGCCGTCGGCCGTGCACAGCAGCGCCATCATCTGGGCCTGCAAATCGGTGGGGAAGCCCGGGAAGGGTTCGGTCGTCACATCCACGGCCTTCACACGGCCATTCTTGCGCGAAACCTTTAACCCGCGCTCGGTTTCAACCACAGAAACGCCCGCCTGATCCAGCTTTTCGGCAAAGGCCGCCACCAGATCCATCCGGCCGCCCAAACATTCCACCTCGCCACCGCAAATCGCGGGGGCCAGCATATAGGTGCCCAGTTCGATCCGATCGGTCACAACCGGATGTGTGGCCCCGTGCAACCGGTCCACCCCTTGCACGGTGATCGTGCTGGTGCCCTCGCCTTCGATCTGCGCGCCCATCTTTTTCAGGCAATGCGCCAGATCCACGATTTCAGGTTCGCGCGCGGCATTCTTGATGACCGTCGTGCCCTTGGCCAGCGTGGCCGCCATCAGCGCGTTTTCGGTCGCCCCAACCGAAACAAAGGGGAATTCGACCACCGCCCCTTTCAGACGGCCACCGGGTGCCTTGGCATGCACATAGCCGTCACGCAGGTCCAGCTCGGCCCCCATCGCCTCCAGCGCCTTCAAATGCAAATCCACCGGCCGCGCACCGATGGCGCAACCGCCGGGCAGCGACACGATCGCATGACCATCGCGCGCCAGCATGGGCCCCAGCACCAGAATCGAGGCACGCATCTTGCGCACGATGTCATAATCGGCGGTGTGGTTGTCGATCGAATGGCTCGACATCGCCAGAACCAGACCATCCTTCAGGCTGGCCACTTCGGCCCCCAGGGATTGCAGCAACTGGGTCATCGTCCGAATGTCCGACAGGCGCGGCGCATTGGTCAGGGTCAGCGGTTCTTCGCTCAAGAGCGTCGCGGGCATCAGCGTCAAACAGGCGTTCTTGGCCCCGGCAATCGGGATAACGCCATTCAAGGGACCGTTGCCCCGCACCAGAATCGAATCCATTTCGCGCCCTATTCTTTTTTTTCAGCGGAGTCCGTCTCCGCACCAGCCTCAAACGTGGCAGATTCGGCCCGTACACGAGCCTGAGCCTTGCGACGAGCCATATTGGCCTTTAGCGCCGCTTTCAACCGATCCTCACGAGAAGGTTTCCCCCCACGTGGCTGCGGCCCTTTATTTGTTGATCCATTTCGCTCTGTCATGGGCGCTGTTTTAGCCGAGGCAAAAGAAAGGGTCCAGTGAGTGCAAAAAGGTGCTTGCGCCCGTTTTCATTTACGCCTATTCCACCGCCCACACGCCGAACGGCAAACGCCAAACGGTCCGGCGCTGCAGTAGCTCAGTGGTAGAGCACTCCCTTGGTAAGGGAGAGGTCGAGAGTTCAATCCTCTCTTGCAGCACCATAAACCTTCTTGAAAATCAAAGACTTACAGCCCAAAGCTTCGGGCCTTGGCGATTTATGCGCGCCGGGGATGCGGGCGGGTGAT
>JALQUQ010000032.1 GCA_023263735.1 Paracoccaceae bacterium
CAATATCTGGTCCTGAACTGGGCCGAAGCCACCGCCGGGCGGGACTCGTTTCAACACGCGGTCCCCGAGTATGCGAGATTGGTGTTGCAACCAACGCGATCCCGCCGCTTTGACCGAACTCTCTCTGCTGTTGATCGAGAGTGGTGGACAAAGGCTTCCCGACTGGCCCAAGATGAAATGGCGCATTTGGTCAAAATTGTCGGCAGAGGTCAGAGCCCGGATTACGGCAATCGAGGTCATGCCCGAATTCGCAGAGTTTTTTGAAGGGTTTTCCCGGTGTACATGGGGGCAAAAATGAAACTGGATCCTCGGTCTCCTCTTGTTTTGGGCGTTGGTTTGCTGCTGGTCAGCACCCTTGCCTCGACGCTGGCGGACGGCAGTGTCAAACAGATGGCCGACCGGCTGGAGGCGCCGCAGGTGTTTTTCCTGTCGGGCCTGATCATGGCGGGCATCACGCTTTTTACCGCACGTATTGGCGCGAAATCAGGGCGCGTGGCCACCGGCTGTCTGACCACGCAACGCCCCGGCCTGTTGGTGATCAGATCGGTGGCGATGGTGATTGCCTCGCTTGGGTTTTTCTATGCGGTCAAACTGATCCCCTTGGCCGAGATGTTTCTGTTCGTCGGTCTGATGCCCCTGATGTCTGCCGTGCTATCGCGCCTGATCCTGCGCGAGACGGTGGGGGCGGGCGATTGGCTGGGGCTGGGCGTGGGTTTGATCGGCCTGACCATGCTGTTTCCCGAGGGCATCTCTGGTTTCTCGACCGGCCATCTGGCCGGGTTGGTGGGCGCGGGGATGGGCACGCTGTCCCTGGTCGTTGCGCGACTGATGGCGCGGTATGAACAAAACGCGCTGGTGCAGGTGTTTTATCCCAATCTGGCCCTGTCGATTGCGGCGATTGCCCTTTTGCCCAGTGTCTGGTCGCCGATGGGGCTGGGGGATCTGTTTCAGATCATGCTTTATTCCAGCCTGTTGTTCGTTGCCCGCTGGACAATGGTGCTGGTGATGCAGCGTCTGCGTGCGCCAGTGGCCTTGCCGCTGTTGAACATCCAATTTGCCTGGATGGTCGGTGTCGGCTTTGTCTTCTTTGGCGAGGTGCCGCAGATCAGCACCGTAATCGGGGCGCTGTTGGTCATGGGGGCGGGGATCATCGCCTTGACCGAACAGGCCCGGGTCGAACGTCGGGTGCGGCTGTCGGCGGCACAGGTGATCCCGGCGGAATAGTGTCGCTCACATTAGGCTAAGAACGGGTCTATCGAAGCAGGACCAAAGGGCCGGGCCAGCACACAGTTGGCCCGGCTTTTCAGGCGCTTCACATCGAAAAAGATGTGCCGCAGCCACAGCTGCTTGCCGCATTCGGGTTTTCGATGACAAAGCGCGCGCCGATCAATTCATCGGTAAAATCGATCACCGCATTGGAAAGAAACGGCAAAGACACCTGATCGACCAAAACGCGCTGTCCATCCTTTTCCAGAACCAGATCGTCGGCCACAGGATCATCCAGCCGGATGTCATACTGAAAGCCCGAACATCCGCCGCCTTCCACCGCGACGCGCAGCGCTTTGGTTTCGCCTGTCATTTCAGCAATTTCTGCCAAACGGGCAAAAGCTCGGTCGGTCACGCGGGGGGGGAGGGCAAGGTCCATTTTTCGCATATCCTTCACAGATTGCTTTGAATATAAGGCGCTTCAAAGGCTTCAACAAGAACAGGCAGAATTCAGATGCTCGCGCCCTTTGCCTGCCAACCCGAGGAATCCCGGGGCCGGCAGCATGACGAACGCATGTCAACCTTTCGCTCGCCCTTTCAACGGGACCGGGACCGGATCATCCATTCTTCGGCCTTTCGGCGGTTGAAACACAAGACGCAAGTGTTTGTCGAACATGAAGGGGATTACTACCGCACCCGTCTGACCCATTCGATCGAGGTGGCGCAGGTCGCGCGCACGATTTCGGGCGTGCTGGGGCTGAACACCGATCTGGCCGAGGCGATTGCCTTGGCGCATGATCTGGGCCACACGCCTTTTGGCCATACCGGCGAAGATGCCATGGCCCTGTTGATGGAGCCTTATGGCGGCTTTGATCACAATGCGCAGGCCTTGCGCATCGTGACCCGGTTGGAAAAGCATTATGCCGATTTCGACGGCCTTAATCTGACATGGGAAACGCTGGAAGGCATCGCCAAACACAACGGGCCGGTGCAGGGGCCAAATGCCGATGCAAAGCATTTCCAAGACCCGCTGGCCTATGCGCTGGATGAGGTGAACCGGGCGTGGGATCTGGAACTGACCACCCATGCCAGTGCCGAGGCGCAGGTGGCGGCCATCGCGGATGACGTGGCCTATTCGCACCACGATCTGCACGATGGCCTGCGCTCGGGCCTGTTTACCGAAGATGATCTGATGCAATTGCCGGTGACGGGCCCGGCCTATGAAGAGGTGGACCGCCTCTATCCGGGATTGGACCGCACCCGCCGCCGGCATGAGGCGTTGCGCCGTGTGTTCGGGCGGATGGTCGAAGATGTGATTGCCGTTGCCCAAAACCGCCTGATCGCCGCCCAACCGCAATCGGTGGATGACATTCGCCACATGGGCACCACGATCATCCGGTTTTCCAAGCCGCTCTATCAAGAGCTCAAGGCGATCCGGTCTTTCCTGTTCACCCGCATGTACCGCGCGCCCACGGTGATGGATGTGCGGGCCAAGGTCACGATCTTTGTGCGCGATCTGTTCGAACTGTTCTTGAAAGAGCCGGGCTTGCTGCCCGAAGAATGGCAGGCCGATGTGGCGCAGTCGAAAACTCAGGTCGAATTGGCGCGGGTCGTGGCTGATTATGTGGCCGGGATGACCGACCGCTTTGCCATTCAGGAACATGCGCGGCTGTGCGGAAACAGCGAATTGGGCGTTCAGACCTTGCCGAACGCCCATCGGTAACCGGCGGGGTCAGGCCGTCCGGCGGGCGGCCGACAGCCACATCAGGGCAAAGACGGTCGACAAGATCACATTCCAGCCCGCCATCGACACGCCCCACATTTCCCAAGCGATGGCATCGCACCGCACGGGTTGGGCCACGTCCTTGGTCGGGTCCAAAAGATCGGCCACGCCAACGCCCGACAGGGTATTGACCGAACAGGTGGCCAGCCCCTGCCACCATTGTTGTTCAACGCCGACGTGAAACACGCCGATCGCCGCCGTTGCCAGCGCGGCCAGCGCCCCCAGCCACAACAGACCGCGCCATCCGGTGACCAGCACGGCCAGCAAGATGACGACGGCCGCAGCATGGGGCCAACGCTGCCACAGGCAAAGCTGACAGGGCTGCAAGCCACCGATGAATTGAAAGCCGAACGCTCCCACCAAAAGGGCCAGCGACCCAAGCCCGGCCGTCGCGGCCAAAAGCTTTTGCGACGATTGCAGCATCAGACGTACCTCAGAACCAGAAATCCGCCCAGAAGCAGAACAACAAACAGGGTGAACATCAACCCCAGGCGCTTTTCGATGAATTCACGAACTGGTGCGCCAAACTTCCACAGCAGCGCGGCGACGATATAGAACCGCAGCCCCCGCGCCAGAATGGAGGCGATGGTAAAGACCCAGATGTTCAGCCCGGTGCTGCCGGAGAGGATCGTGATCACCTTGTAGGGGAAGGGGGTGATCCCGGCGATCAGCACGGCCCATGCCCCCCAGTCGTTGTAGGTTTGGGCAAAAGTGTCGAATTCCGCCGCCTTGCCATAGAAATTCAGGACCGGCAGCCCCACCTGTTCAAAGAGAACCGCGCCGATCAGATACCCCAGCATCCCCCCCAGAACCGAGGCGATGGTGGCGACCAAAGCGATCCGAAACGCCTTGGACGGGGCGGCGATGATCATCGGGATCATGATGATATCGGGCGGAATGGGGAAAACCGAGCTTTCGATAAAGGCGACAATGGCCAAAGCCCAAAGCGATTTTGGGTGATCGGCAAGCCGGATCGTCCAGTCATAAAGAGCGCGTATCATCAGTCCCTCATGGGGTTGTTCACCCTGCTTGCACCACGTGCGCCGCCCGACGTCAAGGTCGGCAGAGGGCGCAGAAACTCAACCCCGCCTTGCATCTGATGCGGGAACCCAACTTGGCCAGGGGGCGTGGACCCCACGCTTAAAGGCAAGGGGCGCCAAGCGATTGTGGCAGCGCAAAAGTTTTTCATTTTCCCGCCCCAACCCTGTTGACGCCGGACCGCGCTGGCGATACATCACCCCCACTGGGCCCGAGTGGCGGAATGGTAGACGCAGCGGATTCAAAATCCGCCGCCGCAAGGCGTGTCGGTTCGAGTCCGACTTCGGGCACCAGTAAAAATCCCAAAAAATCCATTCCGTTGCGAAACCGTTCTTCGGCGGTTTGTAGCTTTTTGCTCTGGTTTCTGGGGCGTTCTGGTCGCCATTCTTTGGGCCTTTTGGGTCGTGTTCTGGCAAATGTGCCAAGATCTCTCCGTCCGTTAACCGGAAAACTCATTCCTTTGTGGCGGATGTGGGGCAAGGGTGCCTTTGGGGCACGGTGATTCGAAAACGGCCATCGAAAATTGGTTCAGGATTTTCATCAAATCCACGGTTTTTCGGGCATTGACGGCGCAGCCGATACGGCCAAGACCTACCCTGCCAAGATTTTGTTGAATTTGGCGGCATTGGGTTCCGGGAAAAAACTTCATCCAACTGTTTCTTTTTCATCAACAATTATTGAGCAATTTCAGGTGAATCGCGGTAGAAAACGACGATTTTTCGGCGTTTCTCGGGAAATAATTTTGATCTGGCTGTTTCCGGGCCGTTTCGGGAAACAGTTTCGGCCCGAGTTAAGGCGGGATTGCGGCGGGTTCGCGGGCATCATTACGACATGATGGCATTTTGCAGTCTTTTTTCGCTTCCGCTAATCCGCTGTCGCAGGTAAATAAAGATAAGTCTTGCTGGGTAAGACATCAGGCCGTGGGGGCGGTCGTCTTGCGAAGTTGTGCTGCCAAGCACATGAACATTGGGGTTACTTCCAAGTCCATTTCGGTGGATTTGGTGCGTCGTTTGTGGTTCGCCGCAAGCGTGAATTCCTGTGTATTCTCAAGCGACAGGCTTAACAGTGCCGCTGCCGTATTTTTGGCAAAAGCATTTAGCCTGAGCATTTTGGTTCGGGCATGTGAGTTTGACAAGGAAGGGCCGGGCTCTTCCAAGCCATGAGGAACCAAAGATGCCGGTCTTTGCGTATTACGAACTGAACGATCCCACGACCGTCTTGAACGACAGCGCGGTCGCCAATGGCGATCAGAATGGCGTCTATATCAACGGTGCCGTGTCCGATGGCACGCAGGCCGTCCTCGATGGCGACAACGATTTCGTCAAGATCTACCCAAGCCCGGTGTTCCAGCTGGACCGGGGCACATTGCAAATCGAATTCACGCAGGATGTGGATGCCGACACTGCGTCGCCCACGACCGTGCTTTCGCGCGACAGCACAGGCACCACGGATGGCGGTTTCCGCATTCAGGTGATGCCCGACGGTTCGATCCAGATCACGCATGAATCCTTGGCCGGCACCGAGGTATTCACGACCGGTCCGGGTTTCATGAGCCCCGGCGACGTCATCAATCTGTCCTACAGCTGGGATGCAACGGGCACCGGCGGCTTCCTTGATATCCAGAACGTCACGCAGGCGACCTCGTTCAGCGACGTGGTTCCCAACACGCTGACGATGGATATGGGGGCCGAAAACCAGCCGTGGTTCATCGGTGCGGGCCAGTCGATCACCCCGGCAGGCACCTTTATTGACGTCAACGAACATTTTGACGGCAAGGTCGAGTTTTTCTCGCTGTCCGACACGGTGGATAACCCCAGCGACAATCAGGACCCGATTGCCGAACCTGACACGGCGACCACGGACGAGGATGTCGCGGTCGATATTCCGGTTCTGGCCAACGATTCCGATCCGGATGGCGATACGCTGACGGTGACGGGCGGCACGGCGCCGAATGGCACGGTTTCGGTGAATCCGGATGGGTCGTTGCGCTATGTGCCGAACCTGAATTTCAACGGCACCGACACGATCACCTATACGATTTCCGACCCTTCGGGCGCGACCGCGACCTCGACGGTGACGGTGACGGTTCTTCCGGTGAACGATGCGCCGGTGGCCGTGGATGATACCGCCTCGACCGCCTTTGGCGTTCCGGTGACCATCCCGGTTCTGTCGAATGACACCGATCCCGACAGCGATCCGCTGAGCGTGTTTGGCACCCCGACCTCGGCCGACGGAACCGTTGTCGTCAATCCGGATGGCACCCTTACCTTTACCCCCAACCCCGGCTTTGCGGGCGTTGCCACGATTGATTATGTCGTTCGCGATCCGGCGGGCTTGACCGACACGGGGCAGGTGACCGTGACGGTGCGCCCCGATACCGGCACCGGCCCCGATGGTCTGGTCGAAGGGGGATCGGGCGATGATCTGATCGACTTCAACTACACCGGCGACCCCGAAGGGGACATGATCGACCACAACGACGCCCTTTTGCCGGGCGAAGCCCCGCAGGACGATATCGTTCTGGCCGGTGGTGGGAATGACACCGTCATTTCGTTGGAAGGCGATGACGAAATCACGGCCGGGGCTGGAAACGACCAAGTCTATGCCGGCGTCGGCAATGACTTTGCAACCGGTGACGGCGGCGATGACGTTCTGGAAGGCGGCCTTGGCGATGACTCGCTGTTTGGTGGCGCCGATAATGACACCGTAATCGGGGGTGAGGGCGATGACTCTGTTGTTGGTGGGCTTGGCGATGACGTCGTTGACGGTGGCGTTGGCGACGACACGCTGGATGGCCTTGACGGCGACGACACGCTCCTTGGCGATGACGGCGCAGACTCGGCGACCGGCGGCGGTGGCAACGACTTCATCGACACGCGGGCGGATGTAACCCCCGGTTCGCCGGATCGCGCCTTCCCGGGCTTGTATGCGGCGGATGCCGATCCGCTGAATGACCGCGATACGGTCTTTGGCGGCGACGGCGCTGACACCATCCTGACCGGGGACGATCAGGATGTGATCACGGCGGGCGGCGGTGCCGATGTGATCGATGCGGGCGTCGATGACGACTCGGTCACCGCAAACGATGGCGACGACACGGTCACGGCGGGCGAAGGCAATGACACCGTCACCGGCGATCTTGGCGACGACCTGATCTTTGGCGGCACCCGCGACGATCTGATCGATCCGACCCATCTGACCGATGACGTCGATCCCGATGCCGACAACAACCGCGACTTGCTGGCCGGTGGGGCGGGCAACGACACGATCTATGGCGGCGATGACGACGATACCCTTTCGGGCGGTCTGGATGATGACTATCTGGATGGCGGCATCGACGAGGATGAGATCACCGGCGATGCGGGCAATGACACGATCATCGGCGGGCAGGGCGCTGACACCCTGACCGGTGGCGCCGACCGCGACGTGTTCATCGGCGCAACGGCGGGCGACGTGATCGACGGTTCGGGCACGGGCGACGACTTTGATACGCTGGACCTGCGTGGCGTTGGCCCGATCCGCGTGACATTCGATCCGCTGGACGCGGAAAACGGCACCATCGAATTCCTTGACGGCGGTGGCGCGACCATTGGAACGGCAACCTTTGTCGAGATCGAAAATGTCATCCTTCCGTCGGGAGAAGGCCCGACCGCGAACCCCGATGTCATTTCGGTGCCTGAACAATCGGATACCGCCATTCCGGTTCTGCTCAATGACACCGATCCGGATGGTCAGCCGCTGGAAGTGATTGCCGCCCACGCCGAACATGGCGATGTGACGATCAACACCGATGGCACGATCACCTATTCTCCGATCACCGATTACGTCGGCCCGGATACGATCACCTATACGATCACCGATCCGGATGGGAACACCTCGACCTCGACCGTTGCGGTGACCGTGACCCCGGTCAATGACGCGCCGGATGCGCAACCCGATTATGCGCAGACCCCGATTGGCGTGCCGGTCGATATTCCGGTTCTGGACAATGACAGCGATCCCGATGGCGACCCGCTGTCGATTTCGGGCATCCCGACGACGACGGTCGGCACGGTGGATGTGAACCCCGACGGAACGCTGCGCTTTACCCCGCCGCCGGGCTTTGATGGCACGGCCACGATCACCTATGACGTGACCGATGGCACGGACACGGTCACCACGACCGTCACCGTTCGGGTTGGCGGCACGCCCCGCGACGGGATCGTTTTTGGCACCACGGGCGACGATTTGATCGACGCGACCTATGTCGACCCGACCGATGGCGACTTGGTCGATGCCAACGACGCGCTGATCCCCGGCGATGGTCCGAACGACGACCGCATTGTTGCGGGCGATGGCGACGATACCGTTTTGGCTGGCGCTGCCGATGACACGATCTATGGCGGTGCGGGCGACGACGAGATCTTTGGCAACGACGGCGATGAAGAGGTTTATGGCGGCATCGGCGATGACACGATCATCACCGGCGATGGCCAAGACGTTGTTTATGGGGGCGAAGGCGCCGATCTGATCGATACGCGCGGCCCGTCTCCGCTCCCGGATATCGATTATCCGGGCCTCTATCCGGCCGATACCGATCCGTTGAACGACATGGATACGGTCCGCGCCGGCGGGGGCAACGACACCGTCTTTACCGGGGACGATGCCGACTTGATCTCGGGCTTTGCCGGGGATGACTATCTGGACGCAGGCTTTGACGATGACACCGTTTATGGCGGCTCGGGTCGCGATACGATCATCGGGTCCGAAGGGAATGACCAGATCGACGGCGGCCGCGGTGGCGACTTGATCTTTGGTGGGCTGGATCTGTCCTTCCCCGATGCGATCAACTTCCCCGACAGCTTTGACCTGCGCCCCGGCAACAACCAAGACACGATCTTTGGGAACTTTGGCGACGACACCATCTATGGGATGGATGACGACGACAGCCTGAATGGCGGCGAAGGCAATGACCTGGTCTTTGGTGGGGTCGACGACGACTTTATCGACGGCGGCGATGGTCATGACCGTCTGAACGGCGACGATGGCGACGATACGATCATCGGTGCCACGGGCCGCGATACGATCAGCGGCGGGGCGGGCAATGACAGCATCGAAGCCGGGCTGGACGACGATTCCGTCTCGGGTGGCGATGGCGATGACTCGATCCTGGGCGAAGGCGGCACGGACTCGCTCGTTGGCGATGCGGGTGATGATACGATCGACGGCGGTTCCGAAAATGACACCATCTTTGGCGGCACGGGGGCTGACTCTCTGATCGGTGGGTTCGGCGACGACCTGATCAGCCTGAGCACGGACCGCACGCCGGATACCGATGCCGACGTGGCCTTTGGGGGCGCCGATCAGGACGTCTTTATCGGCACCGGCGCGGGTGACACTGTCTTTGGTGGCAGCGAGGGGGTCGATTTCGACATCCTTGATCTGGGCGGCGCAGGTCCGTTCCGCCTGATCAATGTGGTCACCGACAGCGACGGCAACGGGATCGACGGTACGGTCGAATTCCTTGACGGCCTTGGCAATGTCACCGGCACCGCCGATTTCGAAAACATCGAACGGGTGATCTGCTTTACCCCCGGCACGATGATCGCAACGCTGAAAGGGGAAATCCCGGTCGAGGCGCTGAAGGTCGGGGATCGCGTCATTACCCGCGACAACGGCATTCAGGAAATCCGCTGGTCGGGTCAGCGCAAGTTGGCTTGGCACGATCTGGCCGCCAATCCGCATCTGCGCCCGATCATGATCAAGGCGGGCAGCCTTGGGAATGGTCTGCCTGAACGGGATATGATGCTGTCGCCAAACCACCGCGTGTTGGTCGCCAACGACCGGACGTCGCTGTACTTTGACGAACATGAGGTGTTGGTCGCGGCCAAGCATCTGGTGGGCGGTCAGGGCATCCAGCAGATCGACTCGGTCGGCACGACCTATCACCACTTCATGTTCGACCGCCACGAAGTGGTGCTGTCGAATGGCGCGTGGACCGAAAGCTTCCAACCCGGCGACTATTCGCTGAAAGGTCTGGGCAATGCCCAACGCAGCGAAATCTTTGAACTCTTCCCCGAGTTGAAGACCGAAGCGGGCGTTGACAGCTATCAGGCCGCCCGCAAGACATTGAAGCGTCACGAAGCGGCCTTGCTTGTGCGCTGATCCGACTTATGCAGCTGAAGCCCGTCACTTTGCGGGTTTCTGGGAACAGGGGCCTTTGCGGGCCCCTGTTTTCATTTTGCGCCAAATTGTCCGAGTCTTTCGGGTGACAGTTCCGAAATGGCTGTGGCCCGTTTAGGGTTTCGCCACAATTCTGCCCAATTCTGCCGTAGTGGTGACCGAAACAATCGGTACCGAAAAAGGTACTTACGGCTGATCGGGCAGGCCAAATGGCGACAATATCGGGCAACAATTCAAACAATACGCTGAACGGCACCTCGGGTGGCGATGACATCTATGGCAATGGTGGCAACGATACCATCAACGCCGGCAGCGGCACCGATACCGTCTATGGTGGCTCGGGCACCGACCGCCTGTTTGGTCAAGACGGCAATGACTCGCTTTTTGGGGACAGCGGCAGCGACTTTCTGTTTGGCGGCAATGACAATGACATCCTGTTCGGCGGAACGGGCAACGACAGCCTGTCGGGCGATGCGGGCAATGATACGCTGGTCGGCGGCACCGGGGCCGATACCCTGGTGGGGGGCGACGGGATCGACTGGGTCGACTATTCGGCGGAAACCTCGGGCGTCACGGTCAACCTGACCACCGGCACGGCAACCGATGGCGGCGGGTCAACCGATACGATTTCGCAGGTCGAAAACATTCTGGGTTCGGCCTTTGCCGACAGCCTGACCGGTTCGTCCGACGCGAATGAAATCGTGGCCGGCGTGGGGGATGATACGGTCCTCGCCGGGGCCGGGGATGACACGGTCTATGGTGGGGTCGGCAACGATTCAATCGACGGGGGCGACGGGGCCGACAGCATCGTTGCGGGCAGCGATACCCCTGCCACCCAATCGCTCGATTTCAACTGGAACCTTGCGGGCGCGGATGGGCAAAGCGTTGCGGGGGGCGTGGTTCAAGATACCGGCGGGATTCAGGTCACCGCCACAATGACGAACGACGGCAATGCCACCACATTTGCCGTCGAAAGCACCTCGTCCGGTTATGTCGCGCCGGGGGAAAGCTTTAATGCCCTGTCCAACCTGCATGTCGGGGGCACCGGGGCCGGAAACACCGCGACGGTCGCCCTTGATTTCGCCGCGACATCCGGCTCCCCCTATGAGGATGAGGTGCTGAATGCCTCATTCCGGATCGATGACATCGACCAGGGGGGCACCAACTGGCAGGATATTCTGACCATCCGCGCCTATGATGCGGCCGGGAATGAGGTGCCTGTTACCTTTACCATGGCGGGAAACGATACCGTTTCCGGCAATACGATCACGGCGGGCAACACCTCTGACACCACCAACAGTGCTGCCGGTTCGGCGCTGATTCAGGTTGCGGGCCCCGTTGCCCGCATCGTCATCGATTACGACAACACCTATACCAGCGGGCAGTTGATCTTTGTCTCTGACGTGCATTTTGATGCTGTCTACAAAGACAATGATCTGGTTGACGGCGGTCTTGGCAATGACACGATCGAGGGCGGCTATGGTCAGGACACGCTGTATGGCGGCGATGGCGATGACAGTCTGTTCGGCGGCGTCGGCAACGACAGCCTGTTTGGCGGCACCGGGATGGACAGCCTGTTCGGGGGCACCGGCAAGGACACGCTGGATGGTGGCGATGATGCCGACAGCATCGAGGCGGGCGATGGCGCCGACCTTGTCTATGGCGGTGCCGGCGATGACACCATCAACTTCGGCAACGGCGATGACACGGTTTATGGCGGCGATGGCAACGATCTGATCGATGATCTGCCCGGCACCATGTTGTCGGGAACCAATCTCGTTTACGGCGGTGCCGGGAATGACACGGTCTGGACGGGGGACGGCAATGACACCGTCTATGGCGGCGATGGCAATGACGTGCTGTGGGGCGAGGGGGACAATGACCAGCTTTTTGGTGGTCTGGGCGATGACACCCTTTTTGGCGGCGATGGCGACGATACGCTGTCGGGCGACGACGGTCTTGACGTTCTTTACGGTGGCGCGGGCGATGACAGCCTGTCGGGCGGCGCGGGGAATGACGTTCTTTACGGCGGCGAAGGGAACAATACGCTGGACGGCGGTGCCGGCAGTGACACGCTTTACGGGGGCAGCGGCGCTGATCTGCTGATTGGCGGCGCGGACCGCGACACCATTTTCGGCGACATCGGCGATACGGTTGACGGTGGCGGCTCTGGCGATGACCAAGACTTTCTGGACCTGAGCGCTTGGGGCAGGGCCAACACCAACATCATCTATGACCCAAGCAACCACGAAAACGGCACGGTCCAATTCCTTGACTCGAATGGGGCCGTGATTGGCACGCTGACCTTTACCGATATCGAAAAGGTCATCCCCTGCTTTACCCCCGGGGTCAAAGTCATGACCGCTTCGGGCCCGCGGCGGGTGGAAACGCTGATCCCGGGCGATCTGGTGATGACGCGCGATCACGGTTTGCAGCCCCTGCGCTGGATCGGTAAACGCGATCTGGCCTTTGTCGATCTTTTGGTGCGCCCGCATCTGCGCCCGATTCATATCCGCAAAGGCGCGCTCGGCCACAATCTGCCGCAACGCGACATGATGGTGTCTCCGCAGCACCGCATGCTGATTGAGGGCGAAGCGACCGAAATGCTGTTTGGTGAGACTGAGGTGTTGGTTGCAGCGGCGCATCTGGATGGGATGCACGGGATAGAACAGCGCCTGACCAAGGGCATCACCTATGTGCATATCATGTTCGACCGGCACGAAATCGTCAGGGCCGAAGGGTGCTGGACCGAAAGCTTTCAACCCGGCGATCTGACGTTGTCGGGCATGGAGTCCCTGCAACGCCAAGAAGTGTTGACCCTGTTCCCGGAATTGGCGGTTGAGGGGGGCGCTTATACCTCGGCCCGCCCAACGCTCAAGGCGCATGAGGTCAAGGTGCTGATCGGCGCCTAAGTCATCAGGCCGGGCGACCGCGTTTCGCCCGCCAGTCGGCCCAAGCCTCGGGTGTGTCAAGATCGGTCACAGCGCGCAATCCGGGCAGGGCGATGGCCCGGATTTTGCCCGAATGCGCCGCCAGCACCGCCCTTGCGCCGATATCGCCGTCAACCGCCAGCAAATCTTGGCGCGCCCAAGCCGGAAACAGAACCGGGTGCCCGGGTTGCCCGAATTCGGTGGTCGCGCGCAAAATCAATTCGGGCGTTTCCGACTGGGCGCGCAGGATCGCCAGCAGATCATCGGTGCCAATCTCGGGCAGATCGGCCAGAAACAGCAAAATCGGGCAGTCTGGGGGAATGGCGGCCACCCCCAATTTCAGGCTTTCGGCCATGCCCCGTTCCGGATGGGCAACCCGCACGAGGGACACCGGCAGGCCCTGTAACGCCGCGTCGCGGGGGCCGGGCGTGGCCGGAAGGGTGACCCAGACCTTGGCCCCCGTGTTCTGTGCCGCCATGACCGACCGGCGCAACAGGGGAATGCCCTCGATCGGTTGCATCAATTTGTCCAAGCCTCGCATC
>JALQUQ010000330.1 GCA_023263735.1 Paracoccaceae bacterium
GCCGCGCTGGAAGACGCGATTGAAAACTTCGCCGGTTGTGCCGTGGTGATTTCGCACGATCGCTTCTTCCTTGACCGTCTGGCAACGCATATCCTGGCTTTTGAAGGCAATAGCCATGTCGAATGGTTCGAAGGCAACTTCGACGCCTATGAACAAGACAAGATCCGCCGTCTGGGCCCCGATGCGGTAGAGCCGAAGCGCGTGAAGTACAAGAAATTCACCCGCTAAGTTTGGCGACCAAAACACCGAACCCCGCTCTGGTCAGAGCGGGGTTTTTTCATGGCCACAGTCCGAAAAAGGGGCGGTTTTTGCGCCGTTGACCGGCGCAAAACTGTCATGACGGATGCCAGACGCAGGGTGTACGCAGGGTGTACACCTTGCAGACGCCCCTTTTCGGCGGCAGGGCCGCCCGTTTCGGCTCAGATCACCGAAACCGCACCCGCATAGGCCGCCACGATATGCACATCGGCATGGGCCGCCAATTTGGCGATTTCCGCCTCTTGCTCGGCCGACAGATACCCCTCTTCCGGGGCCGCCGAAATCGCGGTCAGCGCCGCTTCGCGCGCCTCGTCAAAGGCGGTGCGACGGCCCGATTTCTCATAATCATCCCGGCCTTGGCGTTTGAACACCCGGGGCGCCAACTGATCGCGGCAGGTGGCAATTGTATGAGCAGAATCAAGGAAATGGCCCCCCGCGCGGATCTGCATCATCTCATCCCAATTCAGCGCATCGCGGTCCAGCGCGGGCTTTCTGATAAACCGCCGCATCATCGCGCCCACCTCATTGTCCAAGACCGCCTGCACCGGGCTGAACACGGTCGCGCATTCCAACTGCCCGACACCCCCCAGAATATCGGCCCCCGCCAAGGCCACAACCTGCGACAACAGCGCCCGTTCCGCCATGCTTTGATGATCGACATCCGGCGTATCCGACCCCGATCCATAGGTATGCGCCAGCATCCCCCAGCCGCGTTTTATCAATTGAATTGAATGACTTGCGGCCTGAAGCGATTCAACACAGCTTTGCAGCGCCGACCCGGTCCGCATGTCCAGCGTGAACATCAGGGGCGTCGCAATCACCGGCGTTCCGGGGGCCAGAATATGCGCCATGACCGTCATCCCCACGATCTCGGCCGCCGACATGATCGCCATGCTGGCCACCGAAAGGGGCGCCGTCCCCCCCGAAGAGGGCAGCGAACAGGCATGCAGCGGCACGCCGTATTTCCCGGCCTCGATGATGCAATGCGTGTCCATGTATTTGAATTCAAGCGGCGTAAACGAACAGGTGATGCAGCTTGTCAGCGGATTGGCGCGCAACTGGTCCTCTCCCCCGGCGGCAATCGCTGCGATCTTCATCAGATAATCGACGTTTTCCCACTGATAGGGCTGCATCCAGACATGTTTCTGGGTCCGCGCGATCAGGCGGCCAAAGCTATGAATATCCGCGGTTTTTTCCGGCACACCATGCACGAACGGATGGGCGATGAACCCCACCTCGTCCAGCGTATTGGCGACCGCCGCGATCTCGGACACAGCCGTCAGATCCATGTTGCGATACTTGGAATCGCGGGGGTCCACATAGCCATGCGCGCCGGTGCCCGTGCGCATGATAAAGCCGCCGTCGGGGCGCGGCAGATCGATGTTGAACCGCTCGACCTTGCCGCCCAGACGGGCCGCTTTCGGGGTGGCGGCCATCGCCTCGCGGATCAGTTCGCGGGGCATGCGAATGCGGTTGGCATCGGTGCCGGGCTTGGCACCCGCCGCCAGAAACCGCTTTTGCGCCTCGGGGTGCAGGATCGCCACGCCGTAATCGGCCAGCACATCCTCGACCCGCGAACGCAGCCAATCGATGTCGTCATCGGATAAAAAACCAAAACCGGCGCGGGCAAAGCCGGCCGGTTCTTGGGTAAAGGCGTTGGCAGTATGGCTGGCGCGGACAAGCCGGGTGCGGCGCGCAGCAGGGCGAAGTTCGGTCACGGTGGTCTCCTCGAAAAGGGACAGATGCTCTTGGCACACACCGATTAGGCTGACTGCCTGCCGACTTCAGCTTTCTGGAAAATATCCAAGAAAGCGGCCTTTGCAAAAGGATTTTTCAGCGTGACCCGCTGATCCTCAGGCCATGGCGCGCAGTTTTTCAACCGCTTGACGGGTCAGCGGGTCAAGGCCCTCGCCGCCCTGATCGGCATAGGCGAAAAGCTGGTCGCGCATCCGGGGTTCCCAGAAATCGCGCAGGTGGCTGGCGATCCGGTCGGCCCGGTCATCGCCCGGCTGCGATTTGAAGAAGGTGGCAATCTGGTTGGCCATGTAGACCATTTTTTCAGGCGACATGGGATACTCCTGTCGAGATGCGCAAGGGATGCGCGTAAAGATCAAACCCCGCCCCACGGGCAAAGGCGGCAAGGGTGATGCCCGCCGTTTCGGCCATGGCAACGGCGGTCGAGGTGGGGGCCGACACCGCAATCAGCACACCGCAGCCTGCGATGGCGGTCTTTTGCACCAGTTCAACCGAAATCCGGCTGGTCATGACAAAGGCCCCGGCAGCCGGGTCGATCCCGGCCAATGCCAGCGCCCCGATCAGCTTGTCCAGCGCGTTGTGGCGGCCCACATCCTCACGCGCAAGGATAACTCCTTGACCGGGCATCAGAAATCCGGCGGCATGAACCGCGCGGGTCTGATCGTGCAGGGGCTGCATCGCCTGCAACTGGCTGGTGGCCTGCGCCACCTCGGCAGCCGAAAGCAACCCCTCGCGCAGGGCAACACGGGGCAGATCGCGCAGGGCCTGATCCAGACTGTCGATCCCGCACAAACCGCAGCCCACCGGCCCGGCCATCGCCCGGCGGCGCGCGGTCAGCGCCGTTCCGCGATCATTGGCCAGCCACATCTGCGCCTCGATCCCGCGATCATGCACGACCACGTCGCATTCGGTGATCTGCGACGGATCGGTCACGATGCCTTCGGTCAGGGAAAAGCCAACGGCAAAATCCCGGATATCCTGCGGCGTTGCCATCATGACAGCTTGCGTCGACCCGTCGTAGACAATCGCTACGGCGGTTTCTTCGGGCAGGTTGCGCGAAACACGGAGCTGTTTGTCCTGTTGGACAGACAGCCCCGTGTAGGCGCGGGCCGAGGAGGGGCCCGCAGTCATCATTCGGCGGCGGGCAGGATCCGGCGCGATTGCGCAGCCTGTGCCGCGTAATCTTCCTGCCAATCCGACGGGCCGTTCGACGGGCTGACCTGCACGGCCGTCACCTTGTATTCCGGGCAATTGGTCGCCCAATCGCTGAAATCGGTGGTGATGACGTTGGCCTGCGTGTCGGGGTGGTGGAAGGTGGTATAGACCACCCCGGGCGAGACGCGATCGGTGATCTTGGCCCGCAGCGTGGTTTCGCCCGAGCGCGAGGCGATGCGGACAAAATCCCCATCGTTGACGCCCCGGTTTTCCGCGTCATGCGGGTGGATTTCCAGCACGTCCTGAT
>JALQUQ010000331.1 GCA_023263735.1 Paracoccaceae bacterium
GATTGATACCATTCTTCAGAATTATTAAACTCAAAATCTACATCGTAAATTACACCTCTAAATTCAAAGTGTTTATGTTTAACAATATCACCTATTGAGAACTTAGCTTTTTGAATTGCCATACTCTTAGTATGGGGATTTGGCAAGCGCGCCTTTTACGACCAGCGCGAAATGACCTTGGCTGCGGCCTATGATCATGCGGCGGCGGTGATGGTGGAAAACCTGCTGGCGCGCGATGCTGCCGAGGGCATCGGGGCCTTTATCGAAAAGCGCAGCCCCCAGTGGCAGGATCGCTGAGCCATGGCGCAAACCCCCTATGACACCGATCTGGACCGCACCCCGGCGAATTATCAGCCGCTGACCCCGCTGAGCTTTCTGGACCGGGCGGCCAGCGTCTTTCCCGACCATACGGCGATTGTCCACGGCCCCCTGCGGCGCAGCTATGCGCAGTTTTACGCCCGCGCGCGGCAGTTGGCTTCGGCGCTGGCGCAGGCGGGCATGGGGCGGGGCGATACGGTGTCGGTTTTGCTGGCCAATACCCCCGCCATGCTGGAATGCCATTACGGCGTGCCGATGTGCGGCGCGGTCTTGCATGCGATCAACACGCGGCTGGATGCGGCGGTCATTGCCTTTCAGCTTGATCACGCCATGGCGAAACTGGTCCTTGTCGACCGCGAATTCATGCCGCTGATGCAGGCCGCCCTTGCCTTGGCCCGCGTGAGGCCGCGCGTGATCCAATATGATGACCCCGAATATGACGCCGCCCCAACCGCAACCGAGGCGCAGGATTACGAGGCGTTTCTGGCCGCCGGTGACCCGGACTTTGACTGGTTGATGCCACTGGATGAATGGGATGCGATTTCGATCAACTATACCTCGGGCACGACGGGCGATCCGAAGGGCGTGGTGTCGCATCATCGCGGGGCCTATCTGCTGGCGCAGGGCAATGCGCTGACCACCTCGATGCAGAAACATGCGGTCTATCTGTGGACCCTGCCGATGTTTCACTGCAACGGCTGGTGTTTTCCCTGGACGCTGTCGGCCATCATCGGCACCCATGTCTGTCTGCGCCAAGTGCGGGCCGAACCGATCTGGGCCGCGCTGGCCAAGGATCGTGTCACCCATCTTTGCGGCGCGCCGATCGTGATGTCGCTGATCCTGTCGGCCCCCGATGCGCTCAAACCTGCCCTTGATCCTCCGGTCCAGTTTTTCACCGCCGCCGCCCCTCCGCCCGAACGGGTGCTGGCCGATATGCGCGCGGCGGGATTTGCGGTGACGCATCTTTACGGGCTGACCGAAACCTATGGCCCGGCGGTCGTGAACGACTGGCACGCGGACTGGTCGCTTTTGCCCCCCGCCCAACAGGCCGCGCTGAAGGCCCGTCAGGGGGTGCGCTACCTGCCCTTGGAACGCGTCGAGGTGCTGGACCCCGAAACGATGCGCCCCGTCCCGCGCGACGGGCAGACGATGGGCGAGGTGATGTTTCGCGGCAATGTCGTGATGAAGGGCTATTTCCGCAACCCAAAGGCCACCGCCGCGGCCTTTGCCGGGGGCTGGTTCCATTCCGGCGATCTGGCGGTGATGCATCCCGATGGCTATCTGCAACTGAAGGACCGCTCGAAAGACATCATCATCTCGGGCGGGGAAAATATCTCCTCGATCGAGGTGGAAGAGGTCTTGTATCGCCACCCCGCGGTGGCCGTGGCCGCGGTCGTGGCCATGCCGCATGAGAAATGGGGCGAAACCCCTTGTGCCTTTGTCGAACTGGCCGAGGGACAGGGGGCGGATGGGGAGAGTTTGCGGGCGTGGTGCCGCAGCCATCTGGCGGGCTACAAGGTGCCGGGGCGGTTTGTGTTTGCCCAGATCCCGCGCACCTCGACCGGCAAGATCCAGAAATTCGTCTTGCGCGAAACGGCGCGGGAGTTGGGGGCGCCTGCCACGGAGGGCGCTGGCGATCAAGGCATTCGGCCCTGAGGTCACGCCGGACAGGGGTTTTCCCCGCCCCGGAGAAGCCGAGGCGGGGAGGTGAGGCGGGTTTGGGGCTTAGCCCAGAACGCTGGCCAGCGTCACGGGCTGGCCCGACTTGGCCGATTGTGTCGCGGCCTCGGCCATGGCCAAGGCGGCAACCCCGTCGTCCAGCGTCACGGGCAGGGCGGAGCCTGCGTTCACCGCCGCGACAAAGGCCGCCCATTCCGCCGCATAGGCGGGCATATAGCGTTCAAGGAAGAAATAGGTGGGCTTTGCGCCGGTGACGCCTGCCGTGGTCGATTTGACCACCGTGTTTTCCAGCATGTTCTGCGCCTGCAACAGGCCCTCGGAGCCCAGCAGTTCCACCCGCTGGTCATAGCCGTAAACCGCGCGGCGGCTGTTCTTGATCACCGCGATGCGGCCATCGGCATAGGTCAGCGTGACGACCGCCGTATCGACATCGCCCGCCTCGCCGATCGCCGGATCAACGATGCTGGTGCCCACGGCCGAGACCGTCACCGGGGCCGCGCCCATGAGGAAATTCGCCATGTCGAAGTCATGGATCATCATGTCGCGGAACAGCCCGCCCGACACCTTGATATAGGCCACCGGCGGCGGGGCGGGGTCGAAAGAGGTGATCGACAACAGCTCGGTCTTGCCGATCTCGCCCTTGTCGGCGGCGGCTTTCAGCGCCGAGAAATTCGGGTCAAAGCGGCGGTTGAAGCCGATCATGACGGGTTTGCCGTTCTGGGCCGCGATCTTTTGGCAGGCCTGCGCGCGGGCAAGCGACAGATCGACCGGCTTTTCGCAGAGCACCCTGCCTTGCCCGCCGCGGTCGCGCGTTCGATCAGGTCGGAATGCGTGTCGGTCGAGGTGGCGATCAGCACCGCGTCGATGGCGGGATCGGTCAGGATCGCCTCCGTCGTCCGCGCCTCGGCGCCATACTGTGCGGCGAGTTTCGCGGCGGCATCCGCGTTGATGTCCGACACCGCAACCAGCGTGGAGCCGGGATTGGTGGAAATGGCGGTGGCATGGACGCCGGCAATACGCCCGGCGCCGAGGAGGCCAACTTTCAGCATTTTATTGTCCTTGGGGTGAGTGGCCGAGACCGGCCTTGAAAGCTTCGAATTCCGCGTCGGCCATGGCCACGTTGTGCTGGGGCTGCGGATAGCCGCCCGTGTTCACATCGGCGATGAATTCCTTGAACGCATTGACCCGCTCCTGTTGCAGGCGGGCATATTCGGCGGCGAAGTTGCGATAGGTTTTCGCATGGCGCGGCTTGTGGCCGTCGGTGCAGCCCAGCACATCTTCGGCGAAGAGATATTGCGCATCCGCCCCCGGCCCCGCGCCCATGCCCAGCAGGATCAGCGAGGTGTTTTTCGAGAGGAACGCGCCCAGACGGTCGGGCACGACCTCCAGCTCGGCCCCAAAGGCGCCGATGGCTTCCAGTTGTTTCACATGGTCCCAGACGGCGCGGGCCTCGGTTGCGGTCTTGCCCAC
>JALQUQ010000332.1 GCA_023263735.1 Paracoccaceae bacterium
CCCCGCTTTTCTGCGCCACCCGGTCGGGCTACACTTCGGATGCCTGACCGGAGCCCCCCATGTCCCTGCCTGACCACCATCCCCGCCTGTCCAAACGCCCCTTTACCCTGGCCGAATTGGTGGCCGATGGCGTCGTCCATGCCGTGGCGCTGATCGCCGGCACCATCGCCTTCGCCGCCCTGATCTCCCATGTGCTGGCGCGGGCAGATTGGGCCGATGTGGCGGCCCTCGCGGTCTATGCCACGGGCTTCTTTCTGATGTTCGGCTTTTCGCTGGCCTATAACATGACCCCGCCCTCGGCCCTGAAATGGCTCTTGCGCCGCTTTGACCACTCCGCGATTTACGTCATGATCGCAGGCACTTACACGGCAATCCTGGCCCAATTCGCGCCGTCGGTCTGGGTCTGGGCGCTCGGGGCTGCGGTCTGGGCCGGTGCGGCCCTCGGCGTCTTGGTCAAACTGGTCTTTCCGGGCCGCTACGACCGCCTCTCCCTTGGCGCCTATCTCGCGCTCGGCTGGGCAGGCCTCCTCGCCATCGGCCCCGCGCGTGAGGCCCTCTCCCCCGCCGCGCTCTGGCTCATCGCCGGGGGCGGCCTCACCTATGTCGCGGGCGTGGGCTTTTACAAATGGCACCGCCTCACCTTTCACAACGCCATTTGGCACCTCTGCGTCGCCATCGCCGCGGGGCTTCATTTCGCGGCCATTGCCCTCAGCGTCACGGCCTGAGCCGCCTTTATCTTGGCCCAAATATCCTGCGGGGGTCCGGGGGCGCAAAGCCCCCGGCGGCCAGCCGTTGTCCTTCAGGCGCGGTCTGACATCCGGGCGGCGCGCCCGCCACGGCGTTTTTGCAGGCGGCTCGCGCGGTTGGGCAATTCCTGCATCAGGGCCGCGCGCTCTTCATGGGTCTTGCGCGACCATGTGGAAATCTCGTCGATGCTGCGAAAACAGCCGACGCAGATCCGTTCTTCCGGGTGCACAACGCATAATTTGACGCAGGGAGAAGCGATCTCTTCCCGTTTCCAGACATCGTCCTTCAAGGCTCATCCTCGCGCATATGGGCAAAGCGATCCAGTGCTCCTTGCAGGATATAGCCCGCCGCCACCTGATCGATCACCTCTTTGCGACGCTTTCGCGACGTATCCGCCTCCAAGAGTGCCCTTTCTGCCGCAACCGTCGACAGCCGTTCGTCCCAAAAGGTGATGGGCAGGGGGGTCAGCTTTTCCAGATTGCGGGCAAAGGCGCGGGTGGATTGGACCCGGGGGCCCTCGCTGCCATCCATATTCAGCGGCAGGCCAAGGATGATGCCCGCCACCGCGCGCTCGGTCAAAAGCGCCAGCAGTTTTGCCGCATCAAGGGTGAATTTCTCGCGCCGGATCACCTCGACCGGGGTCGCGACCATCCGGCGCAGGTCCGAGAGGGCGACGCCAATGGTCTTGTCGCCCAGATCAAGGCCCGCAATCGCGCGATTGGGCGGCAAGACCCGCAAGAAGTCCGAGATATCTGTCAGGATCATTCTGCCACCCCGGCTTGGCTCGCGGCGGCTTTCAACTGGGCCAATTCGGCGTCTTTGCCCGTGAATTTGCCCTGCGCTTCGGCATAGATTTCGGCGGCCTGATCCTTGCGGCCCAAAACCCCCAGCGAAGTGATCAGGCGGGCCCATTCTTCGACGCTGCCGCCTTCGGTGGCCAGACGCTCGCCCAGTTGCGCCACCATCCCTTCGATCATCGACTGGCGGTCGCCCGCCGCCATTTGCCCGGCTGCATTGATGTCCTCCTGCGACGGGCCTTTGAGCGTGCCATCGGGGGGCAGGTCATAGGACACCCCCGCCCGCGCGGCGATGTCTTCGATCTGGGCGCGGATCGGCACCAGCCATGGCGCATCGGCCGGGCCTTCATCGACCAAGGCGCGCCACAGCACAAAGGCGTGGTCATACCGGCCGATCTGGGCAAACATCTCGCCCGAGTAATAGCGGGCAATCGGGTTCTTGGGGTCAAGGGTCAGCGTGCGCTTCAGATGCTCTTCGGCCTCGGGGGAGACATAGCCGCCCGCCGCGACGATCATCATTTCGGCCATGGCCTCGTGGTCATCGGCGCTGGCCTTGTCGCCAAGAACGGACAAAAGCTGCTGTTGCGCCTCGCGCGCGGCGGCCAGATTGCCAAGCGCGGCCTCGTTGCGGGCCAAAAGCCGCAGGCCCTGCACGTCATCGGGGCGGGCTTTCATGGCGGCGCGCAATTTCTCCATCAGGTCCAGAAAGGAGGGGTCCACCTGATCGGGGGCGGGCTGCGGGGTCACGCCCTTTTCGGCGGTTTCCTGATTGGGCCTGTTGGCGTGGCGCTCTTCGGTCATGGCGATGCGCAGCGACAGCGGCAAATCGGGATAGCCCGGCGCCCCCACACGCAGATAGACCCCAAGGGCCACAGCCACCGCCAGCACCGCAAATCCGCCAGCCATCCAGACCGAGCGCTGGTCGGGGCGGCCTCCCGGTGCGGTTTGCGCCTGCGCCTGACGATCCGCCTCCAGCAGGCGGCGCGAAATCTCGGTTTTCAGGCGCGCGCCTTCCTCGGCGGTGACCCGACCCTGCGCGATATCGCGGTCAAGTTCTGCCAATTGGTCGCGATAGACGGCGATGTCGAATTCTGCCGGAGCGGAGGGCGCTTCGCGGCCCCGGCTGGCGGCCCGCAGCAGGGTGGCGACAACCGTCACCGCGATCGCGCCGTTGATCAGCCAGAACAAACCGTTCTCCATCACTCTCTCCGCCTTGGGCCCTTATTCCCGACTGATGTAATGGTTTCAGGCCTGCACCGAAAGGCGCAAATGCCCCCTGCGGCGGCAAGGCGCGGACAATGTCGTTCACGATGTCGCAAATTTCCCTGTAGTGCCGCTGGCAGGGGCGGACAAAAGGTGACATCTGGTCCAGATAGGAACGAAAGCGCGCGGGCGAATTTGCGCCGCGCGTCGCCCTGCAAGGAGCAAGCTGATGAGCCGCTATTCCGTCTTTGCCGTCGCCCGTCAGGCGCTGAACTACCACATGGGGTGGGAGCGCGCCTGGCGTTCGCCGGAACCCAAGGCCCAGTACGATGCCATCATCGTGGGCGCCGGGGGCCATGGTTTGGCCACGGCCTATTATCTGGGCAAGAACCACGGCATCAAGAACGTGGCCATCATCGAAAAGGGCTGGCTGGGGGGCGGCAACACCGGCCGTAACACCACGATCATCCGGTCGAACTACCTGTATGACGAAAGCGCCAAGCTTTACGATCACGCGCTGGACCTGTGGGACAACCTGTCCCAGGAACTGAACTACAACGTCATGTATTCCAAGCGCGGCGTGCTGATGCTGGCGCACAACGTCCATGACGTGCAGTCCTTCCAGCGCCACGTGAACTCGAACCGGCTGAACGGCGTGGACAACCGCTGGCTGACGAAAGAGGAATGCAAGGCCTTCTGCCCGCCGCTG
>JALQUQ010000333.1 GCA_023263735.1 Paracoccaceae bacterium
GCTCGATTGAATGGTCGAATGAACATGATGCCGACCCGAATTTTACCACGGGTTTCGGGTTCGGGGCGATGTCGATCAATGGCAACCATTTCTTTGCCAGCGATGTCGCGCCGTAGTTTCGCTGGATCGTGATCGCGCCCAAGGGAACAGGGCATTTCATCAACGGCTTGACCGTGTCGAGCAATACCTTTCGCACCATCAATGGCAGTTCGGATCGGGTTGAAGGGGTGGATGCGACGCATGCGGGGCTGGATCTTTCGCGTCTGCGCAACGTGAATTTTACGGGCAACACCTTTAACAATGTGGCGGGCATCGCCGTGAACCCGGTCACCATCACCCATTCGCAAAACACGGCATCCGATACCTGGACGGTGGATTGTGGGGCCTTTTTGCCCTTTGGGGGCCGCGCCCGGCACACCGATGCGATCTTGGCCGAAGGCGCCATTACCAATGCGGCGGGGCAGGCGCAGTTTTCCATGCCCTATGTGGTGAATGAGCAGGGCCTCCAGCAAACGCAGGTGCAGGTGCGCTGGCCCTCGGCGGTGCGGGGAAAGGTGCAGTTGACCGTGCGCTGTGACAACCCGACCTGAGGCTTAGCCCAGATCGGCGGGCAAAAGGCGAAAGGCTCGGGCGAACCCCGCGTTCAAAAGGGCCTCGGTGACCGTGAACCGGACAAAGGCAAAATCTGCAAAGTCGATGTAGAGTTTTGCCTTTGGGTGATGCGCCAGCCAATGGGCAGAAAGTGCGGGGCGGTCGGGGGCGTCGGGCAAAACGAAACTTGCCCGCGCCCGCAGCATCAGGCGCGGATGCGTCAAGGGATCGCCTTTTTCGCCGGGATCGCCCAGCATCAGCGCACAGTCGGGGGTGGCCATCAAGGCGGGTGTATGCGCGGCGAGGCTGGACACAAAGGTCATCAGCCCCTGATCGGGGCCCAGACCCAAGGCGATCCGGCTAATTCCCGGCGTACCCGTCTGCGGATCGGTCCAAGCCAAGGCCCCGTGTTTCAGTCGCATCAGATGCCGGGCCAAGGCCTTGGCGTCGTCATCGGCGGGCGTGATGGGATCGATGCGTTTTTCCATTTTCGATGGTTTTGCTTGACGTGGCCAGGGCGGGCGGTTTGATGAAGGCGTCCCCTAGCGCTAAAAGACCGCTCCCATGATTTCAAGCCGCATGCCCGCCGAATTCACGCCGAAGTTCCTGACGGTTCTTAAAGAAGGATACGGCCTTCCCGAGATCAAGGCGGATGTGCTGGCCGGGCTGACGGTTGCCATCGTGGCCTTGCCCCTGTCGATGGCGATCGCCATTGCAAGTGGTGTGGGGCCAGAGCGCGGGTTGTATACCACGATCATCGGCGGATTTCTGGTGTCGGCCTTGGGCGGCAGCCGGTTTCAGATCGGTGGGCCGGCGGGGGCGTTTATCGTGCTGGTGTCGGCTTGTGTGATGACGCTTGGGGTGCAGGGCCTGATCACGGCGACCTTCCTTTCCGGATTTCTGATGTTGATCCTGGGGGCGCTGCGGCTGGGCACCTATATCAAATTCATCCCCTATCCGGTGACGGTTGGCTTTACCGCCGGGATTGCGGTGATCATATTCTCCAGCCAGATGAAAGAGGTGTTCGGCCTGACGCTGGGGGGGCCGGAACCTGCTGAAATCGTTCACAAGGTCGAGGCGTTGTGGGCCGCGCGGCAAACCGCCTCGGTCGCGGCCTTGGCTGTGGCCGCCCTGACCATCGTGGCTATTCTGGGGGTCAAGCGACTGCGCCCCGGTTGGCCGAATTTGCTGATTGCGGTGGCGGGGGCCTCGGTCGTGGTTGCGCTGTTCCAGATCCCCGTCGAAACCTTGGGGACACGGTTTGGCGAACTGCCGCGGATGCTGCCCACCCCGATGCTGCCGGATATCTCGATCCCGGCGCTGATCGCCGCCGCGCCGTATGCCGTCAGCTTTACGCTCTTGGGGGCGATTGAATCGCTGCTGTCGGCGGTCGTGGCGGATGGGATGAGCGGGCGCCAGCATCGCAGCAATATCGAACTGGTGGCGCAGGGCGTTGCCAATATCGGGTCGGCCCTGTTTGGCGGGTTCTGCGTGACCGGAACGATTGCGCGAACCGCCACCAACGTGCGCGCTGGCAGTCGCGGGCCAGTCTCGGGGATGCTGCATTCCTTGTTCGTTTTGGCGTTCATGCTGATTGCGGCGCCCTTGGCGGCCTTTATCCCCTTGGCGGCTTTGGGTGGGGTTCTGGTCGTCGTGGCGTGGAACATGGCGGAAAAAGAGGAATTCTGGAATCTGGTTCGCAAATCGCGCGCCGATGCGATGGTGGTTCTGGCGACCTTTCTGTTGGTGGTGTTCCGCGATCTGACAGAGGGGATCGTGGTCGGTTTCGCCTTGGGTGGATTGGTCTTTATCCGCCGCATGTCGGATGCGGCGCAGGTCGAACCCACCCAAGCGGAGGGCTATGATGCCGAGGCCCCGTCGAATGCCGAGCGGGTGACGCTTCGCTTGCGGGGCCCCTATTTCTTTGGGGCTGCGGCGCGACTGGGATCAGTTCTGGATCGCATCGCCGACAACCCAAGCGCCTTTGTCGTCGATTTCGCCGATGTCCCAATGATCGATTCTACCGGCGCGCGTTCGTTTGAACTTTTGGCGCACAAGGTTCAGCGCAAAGGCGGCCAACTGTATCTTGTGTCTGTTCGCCCCGAAGTCCGCAGCCAGTTGGAGCGTCAGGGGGCAAAATCGCCGCTGGTGACCTATCTTGGGTCAATCGCGGAATTGGACGAGTTGCAAGCGCGTCGTTAGCGCAAACCGTGATTCGTCCAACTCTCGTTCTGCAAATCCCGCCTTTTGGGCGCTGATTTCCGACCGGCTGTGCCAAAACAGCGCGTGCGGTGATTAGGCTTTGCGGCGCTCAACCTGACCGAGTTCGTTCACTAACCCGTGAGCCGCAGGTCGTTGAAAACCTTAACCAAATTTCGGCGAAAATTTGCCTATTTTCTGGCTTGACGGATTTTCTGTCAATTAATTTACAGAAATATTCATTGCTTAAAAGGGGTTACCAAAAAATTGACTTTTGGTTACAGTGGCGGCGAGAGAGTTCTATGCTGCCCCGTCTTGCGCAGCGGCATGGATCGCAAGTCGGGCAATGGCCTGCCCGAAAAAAGGAGGACGGAATGTCAGATCAGGGTTCGGCACAGGGAATGGTTCCCCCATCGGCGGATTTCATCGCAAAGGCGCATCTGGATGCGGCTGGTTATGAAAAGATGTACGCCGCCTCGGTGCAGGACCCCGACAGCTTCTGGGGTGAACATGGTCAGCGGATCGATTGGATCCGTCCTTTCACCAAGGTCAAGAATACCAATTTTGAACTCGGCAAGGTTGATATCAAGTGGTTCGAAGACGGCACGCTGAACGTTTCGGCGAACTGCATCGACCGTCATATGCTGACCCGCGCCAACC
>JALQUQ010000334.1 GCA_023263735.1 Paracoccaceae bacterium
GATTCCAGCGCGGCCTTGCACAGACCCATCACATTGTAATGCGGCATGACCTTTTCGGCGCCGTAATAGGTGAGGGTCAAGAGGCTACCGCCATTTGGCATCAACCGGGCTGCGCGTTGGCAGATGGCGGTGAAGGAATAGACCGAGATATCCATCGACATCAGGAAGTTTTGCCGGCTGGTATCGACATAGCGGCCGCGCAATTCGGTCTTGTCCGAGAATCCGATGGCGTGAACGACAAAGTCGATCGTGCCCCATTCCTTTTCAAGACTTGCAAAGAGGTCGTCCATCGACGCCTCGTTCGCGACGTCGCATTCGAACAGCATCGGGGTGCCGATCGAAGCTGCCAAAGGTTCGACGCGTTTCTTCAGCGCCTCGCCCTGATAGGAAAACGCCATTTGCGCGCCGTGATCGGCAAGCGCCTTGGCGATGCCCCATGCAATCGATTTGTCGTTGGCCAGCCCCATGATGAGACCGCGTTTGCCAGCCATGAGCCCTGTTGACATTTGGTAACCCTCGCCCACTTTTCTCTTTGACTTTGACGTGTAGGCCAAAGGTCTGAACCGTTCAAGGGTGGCAAGAAAAGGAGTGGCTGGATGGATCGTGCGGGAATCTTTGCTGGGGACGATCCGTTTGTGATCGCGCAAAGCTGGCTGAGCGAGGCCGAAGCCACAGAACCGAATGATCCAAATGCCATCGCCTTGGCCACGGTGGACCCGACCGGGTTGCCGAATGTGCGCATGGTCTTGTTGAAAGAGATCGAGTCCCACGGTGCCGGTGACGGGGCTTTCGTGTTTTATACCAACTACGGTTCGGTCAAGGCACAAGAGTTGGAGAGCGCGGGCAAGGCGGCCTTTGTGCTGCATTGGAAATCGTTGCGCCGGCAGATCCGGGTTCGGGGCACGATCACCCGCGAAGAGGGGCCGCAAGCTGATGCCTATTACTCGTCGCGCAGTTTGAAGAGCCGGATTGGCGCTTGGGCCAGCCATCAGTCGCAGCCCTTGGTGAGTCGCGAGGCGCTGATGGCCGAAGCTGCCCGGTTGGCGGTCGTCAAAGGGCTGAATCCGGCGCGTCCGCCGTTTTGGGGGGGGTATCGGATCGTTCCTACCGAGATTGAATTCTGGGCAGATGGCGCTTTTCGTCTTCATGACAGATTTCGCTGGACGCGAAATTTCGGGGTAAAATCGTGGGAAATTAACAGGCTAAACCCCTAACATTCACGCTTCGCGAATTGTACATTTAAAGAATTCGTTAGGATTTCGCTTGCACCGCAATCGATTATGGCTTCAAGAGGGGGCGTGCGAGGGTCAATCTGGGGAACGACTTCGACATGAATGATACCAATCAGGACGCGCGAATGGTGCGTGGCCGCGTAAAATGGTTTGATACGGCAAAGGGATTTGGCTTCGTTGTCTCGGATGAGTGCGAAGCGGATATTTTGCTGCATGCAAACGTCTTGCGGAATTTTGGCCAGTCCACGGTTGCGGATGGCGCCGAAATCGTCGTGCGAATTCAGCAGACACAACGGGGCGTACAGGCGGTTGAGGTGGTCAGCATTGCTGCCGTCAACGTGACACCTGCCGCGATCATCGAAGACGGGACCGAGCTTTCGGCCGAGGAATTGGCGACGTTGCCGCTTTTGCCCGCCCGGGTGAAATGGTTCGACAAGGCCAAGGGCTTTGGGTTTGCCAATGTGTTCGAACGTCCGCAGGATGTGTTCGTGCATATCGAAGTGTTGCGCACCTCGGGCTTTGCCGATTTGCAGCCGGGCGAGGCGATCTGTCTGCGCGTGATCGAAGGACGCCGGGGGCAAATGGCCGTTCAGGTGCTGTCGTGGGAAACCGCTGCCAAACACGGGGCGTAACACATGAGGGGAGCGAACATGGTCCGTCTTGGTCAGGTTGCCGTTTTGGCACTGGGGCTTTTGGGGCAGGGCGCGGCCTTTGCCGCGGTGGATTGCGGCCCCGATCGTCTGGCCGTGCAAACCCCCCGCGCGACGCAAGTGTTCAACGTCGAGGTTGCGGCCGACAGTGCCAGCCGCGCCTTGGGTTTGATGAACCGCCCGTCGATGCCGAAATCCTCGGGGATGTTGTTTGTCTATGAACAGCCATCTACGGCCAATTTCTGGATGGAAAATACGCTGATTCCCCTCGACATGGTGTTTGCGGGGCCGGATGGCGTGGTCACCCGCGTCCACGCCAATGCCATTCCGATGGATCGCACGGTGATCCCCGGCGGCGATAACATTCAGTTCGTGCTGGAAATCAACGGTGGTCTGGCCAAGAAAATGGGGATCGTCGAAGGCAGCACGATGATTCACCCCGCGATTGGAAATTGCGCGAAATAGGTCTTTTCAACGGCTTGGCCTTTCGCTAGTAAGCCGTCAGTCGGGGCGTAGCGCAGTCTGGTAGCGCGACGGTTTTGGGTACCGTAGGTCGCGAGTTCGAATCCCGCCGCCCCGACCACTTTCCCAGTTTTGTGCCAAAAGCGACACACGTTCTGGTGATAACCCTTACGTATAGCTGCGACCTTAAATCGTTTTCCAGTAATGCGGTTGTGTGCTTTCCTTTTGTCGCGCTATGCCCGACACAGGCGCAACGGAGAATGAAAGAGGGATCATCGTGCTGGAGCGTCCTTTTACGCAGCAGGCCCTTGTGTGGGGTGCGTCCATCTTCTTGTCATCTGCCGCGATGGCGCAGGATCTGGCCATGCCTTCTGGTCCGGTCATTCTGACCGTTTCGGGCGATATCGCGCATACCAATGTCGGGGATGAGGCCCAGTTTGATCTGGAGATGCTGGATGCGTTGGAGCGGGCGTCGTTTTCCAGTTCCACCATCTGGACCGAAGGCAAGATCGCCTTTGAAGGGGTTTGGCTGTCCACCATCCTCAGCACCGTTGGTGCCAAGGGAAGTACGTTTCGCGCCACGGCGTTGAACGAATATTCGGTTGATCTGCCCGCCGAAGATGCGCTGGAAGGCGGGGCGATGCTGGCGGTTCGGATGAATGGGGTCGAGATGTCACCCCGCGACAAGGGCCCGATCTGGCTGGTTTACCCCTATGACCATGATGACAAATTCCGCAGCGAAGTGACCTTTGCGCGCTCGGTCTGGCAATTGTACCGGCTTGAGGTTGCGCCATAACCATTGCCCTTCGGGCGGCGGGGCCCATATTGGGGCAGGGCGGCTTGGGTAGGGTGAGATGGATAACCTGACTTTGGCCCCGCACGCAGATGCTGCGGGGTTTCGTTTTGATCACAGTTGGCAGCGCGACCTGCCCGACACCTTTGTGAATGTGGCACCCGACCGTGCCCCCGCGCCCGAAATCGTGGCCCTGAATACCGATCTCGCCATGGCGCTTGGGTTGAAGGCCGATGTTTTGGCCGATCATCCGGCATGGTTCGCGGGGGGCGATTTGCCCCAAGGGGCGTCTTCGGTGGCGCTGGC
>JALQUQ010000335.1 GCA_023263735.1 Paracoccaceae bacterium
GAGGATGCCTGGCACCCCGATGTCGCCGAAACCCTCGCCGAAACCGGGGCCGAGATTTTGCTCATCCCCAACGGCTCTCCCTATCACCGGGGCAAGCCGAACCTGCGTCTGAACCTGATGGTCTCCCGCGTGATCGAAACCGGGCTGCCTCTGGTCTATCTCAACATGGTCGGCGGGCAGGATGATCAGGTCTTTGACGGATCGTCGATGGTGCTGAACCCCGGCGGCCATCTGATGATTCAGATGCCGCAGTTCGATGAATGCGTGACCCATGTCACCTTTAACCGCACCGCCGATGGCTGGGCCGCCGAACCCGGCGAAATCGCCCCCATCCCCCCGATTGGTGAGGCGGATTATCGCGCCTGCGTCTTGTCCTTGGGCGATTACATGCGCAAGACCGGGTTCAAAAAGGCCGTCCTTGGCCTGTCGGGCGGCATCGACAGCGCCATCGTCGCGGCCATCGCCTCAGATGCCATCGGCCCCGAAAACGTGCGCTGCGTCATGCTGCCATCGGAATATACCTCGGACCACTCGCTCGAAGATGCCGCGAAATGCGCCCATGCGCTGGGCTGCCGTCTGGATACCGTTCCGATCACCGCCGCCCGCGATGCCGTCACCGCAACCCTTGCGCCCTTGTTTGAGGGGACAGAGCCCGGCATCACCGAAGAAAACGTGCAATCCCGTCTGCGCGGCGTTCTTCTGATGGCGATGTCGAACAAGTTCGGCGAGATGCTTTTGACCACCGGCAACAAATCCGAAATGGCCGTGGGCTATTGCACGATCTATGGTGATATGAACGGCGGCTATAACCCGGTCAAAGACATGTACAAGACCCGCATGTTCCTGACCGCCCGCTGGCGCAATGAAAACCACCGCCCCTGGATGAAGGGCCCGGCGGGCGAGGTGATCCCCGAACGCATCATCACCAAACCGCCAAGCGCCGAGTTGCGCGCCAACCAGACCGACCAAGACAGCCTCCCCCCCTATGAGGTGCTGGATGCGATCCTTGAGGGGTTGGTCGAGCGTGAGGCTTCGGTCGCCGATCTGGTCGCCGAAGGGTTCGACCGCGACACGGTGAAAAAGGTCGAACACCTGCTCTACATCGCCGAGTACAAACGCTTCCAATCCGCGCCGGGCACAAGGCTCACGCAAAAGGCGTTCTGGCTCGACCGCCGCTACCCCATCGCCAACCGGTTTCGCGATGGCAGCGGGGCCTGATCGGGCCAGAGTTCGGGCCAGAATTCGGGCCAGAATTTGGGCCTGAAAAAAGACCCCCGGCGCGTCTGTACCGGGGGTGTACGCAGGGTGTACGGCAAATGCACGCCGGGTGACCGGCGTTTTTTGGGGGTCAAAGCGGTATCGCCGCCGCCTGCGGCATCAGCCGCATCACATCTTCGGCCCGGCACAATTGCGTGGCATCCGTCATCACCGCCGCCGCCGCCGCGGCCGAGGCCATGGCCAAACCGGTCGCCGCATCCTGCCCCCGCGCCATCGCCAGAACAAAGGCCGCGACAAAGCTGTCGCCCGCCCCAACGGTCGATTTCACCTTGACCTTGGGCGCCGGGCTGAACATCCGGCCCTGCGCATTGGCCAGAATATTGCCTTCGGCGCCACGGGCGATAATCACCGTCTTTGCCACGCCCCTTGCAACCAATTCTGATGCAAAATCAGCGGTTTGCACCCGGCTCTCCAGACTGCGCCCCGCCAGTTTCTCGCCCTCTTCATCGTCCATCCGCAAGACTTCCAGATTGGGGATCGGGTTCTTGACCGCCTCAAACAAAGCCGGGCCCGAGGTATCCAGAACGATCCGGCTGCCCTCCATGCTGGCCGCCAGTTGGCCGGGAAAATCAGCCGGAACGCCGGGCGGTTGACTGCCCGAAATCACGCTGATCCCCCCCGGCCGCGATGTGGCCGAAAGCAGGGTGAACACCCGCGCCCGCTCCGCCGCCCCCCAGACCGGG
The DNA here is from genome assembly GCA_023263735.1 of Paracoccaceae bacterium. Classification (GTDB taxonomy): domain Bacteria; phylum Pseudomonadota; class Alphaproteobacteria; order Rhodobacterales; family Rhodobacteraceae; genus Pseudotabrizicola. The sequence goes on from JALQUQ010000335.1 coordinate 1,962, forward strand.
CCGGGCAGCATGAAGCGGTACTGCTTTCCGGTAGATTCTTCAGTAACTGTAAGGCTTTGGCGGGTTTCACCGGGCCCCAGAATGGCCAGAAACGTGATCCCTTCGGCCCGGATCAAACCGCCCAAACGATCCCCCGTCAGCCCCCCCAAAGCCACCAAGGCAAGGCTGTCGCCGCCCAAAGCCTTGATCGCGCGGCTGACGTTCAACCCCCCGCCACCCGGGTCCAACAGGGGGTCGGTGCAGCGCAGTTTCTGGCCGGGAACGATGTCGGTCACATCGGTCGCCATATCCAGTGCAGGGTTCAGGGTCAGGGTCTGAATCGGAGCTTGCATGGGCGGGTCCTTTTTGGTCCGCGACATGTTAGCGCCAACAAATCATGAGCGAAAGGCGCGTTGCGCCCCCTTGCAACAAAAAGAAGGGGGCGCGAAATCGGTCTTGCTCAGCCGTTCAGCATCATCTGATAGCTGGCCGGAACATAGCGGAATCCGCTGCCCGCCACCTCGACAAATCCCATGCCGGGGAAGGGCATGTGATAGCCGATAAAGGGCAGGCGATCGGCCGCGATCATGCCAAACACCGCGCGCCGGGTCTGCGCCGCAGCGGCCTTATCCGCATCGAACCGCACCTCCCAATCGGGGTTGGCAAGCGAAAAAATGTAATGATTTGCGGTATCTGCGGTCACGGCCAGCGTTTTGCCCTCGCTTTCGATCAGATACATCATATGCCCCGGCGTATGGCCCACGGCCAGTTTCGCCGTGATGCCCGACGCCACGCTGCCGCCATCGTCAAGGAAGGTGAACTTGTCATTCAGCGGCTTGACCTTGGCGTCAAACCCTTCGTTCGCGGCCCCCGACCAGAAGTTGTGTTCCGTGCTGCCGGTGACATAGCGCGCATTGGCAAAGGTCGGTTGGCCATCGGCCGTCATCATCCCGCCAATGTGGTCGCCATGCATATGGGTCAAGACGACGACATCGATCTGATCGGGCGAAATCCCCGCCGCGGCCAAGGCCGCCGTCGTCCCCTCGGCCGCAAGACCGGTGTCAAACAGCACCAGTTCGGCGCCCGTGTTCACAAGGGTCGGGGTAAAGAAATTCTGCGTCATGTCGGTGGGCAAAAAGGCCGCATCCGCGACGGCCTTGAACTCTTCGGGCGAAACATTGGTGCCAAAGGTGCCTTGGGGATTTTCCGAAGCCCGCGTTCCGGCCAAAAGGGTCGTCACCTCGAACGCGCCCAGTTTGAACCGGTTGTGAAGCGCGGTCGAAGACCCCTGCAACGGGGCCGCCGCATGGGCCTGTCGCGCCACCAAGGGCGCGGCAAACGGGAATGCCGCTGCGGTGGTCAGGGCTTGTCGACGTGTGATCGTAAAGCGTGCCATCTGGTCCTCCTTGATGTTGGTGGGTCAAGGATAGGTTGATCGGGCCCAACGGCCAGTCACGCTCCTGTCAAGTGAGTGCGTCAGCGCACTTAAACCTGTGCTT
>JALQUQ010000336.1 GCA_023263735.1 Paracoccaceae bacterium
CTCCGCACACACAATATCGTAGGGTGAGATGGATGTGGTTAGCACCAGGTGGGTGGATTGCACCACATGTGGATGATGATCAACGTTCTGTAGACATCAATATTGCTGTGAACAACCCTGACCAATGCACATTTGAATTTGACGATGCAACCATACCATTTGAGCCAGGCACAGCGTACATCATAGACACATCTCAGCGTCATGCGGTGCACAATTGAGAACCTGATACGAAATGTCAGAGTGCTGTTGTTCTTTTGAAGAAACTTCGACGCGCAGGGCGTCTTTTTGGAAGTCTTTGGCAAGTTTCGCGATCAGTGGCGGAACGGTTGCGGAGAACATCAGCGTGCGGCGATCTTCGGGGGCCGACGACAGGATGAATTCCAGATCTTCGGCAAAGCCCAGATCCAGCATTTCATCGGCTTCGTCCAACACGATGGCGCGGCAGGCCGACAGATCCAGCGATCCGCGTTCGATATGGTCGCGCAGACGGCCGGGGGTGCCGACGACGATATGGGCGCCACGTTCCAGCGCGCGGCGTTCGGTGCGATAGTCCATCCCACCCACGCAAGAGGCCAGATGCGCGCCCGCCGGGCCATACAGCCAGTCAAATTCGCGCTTTACCTGCAAAGCCAGTTCGCGTGTCGGGGCCACGACCAAGGCAATCGGTTTGTCAGAATACAAAAGCTGGGTCTGATTGCCCAAGACTTCCGGTGCGATGGCCAAGCCAAAAGCAACCGTCTTGCCCGAACCGGTCTGTGCCGAAACCAGCAAATCGCGGCCTTCCAGCCCATCGGCCAGAACAGCGGTCTGCACAGAGGTCAGGGTCTCATAGCCTTTAGCGGCCAAGGCCTGCGCCAACGGCGCGGCCAGGTTCAAATCATCCATTGATGTCTTTCCCAAAGGGGGTGCGTCCTGTGCACCCGTGAAGCCAGACGGCACCACGTCATCCCCTTTTGTCTGACCCTCCCCCGGTGTCAGACAGCGGACATATTGCGCCGTAGCGTGCCGCATAGCGGAACTGAAACAGGAAGTACAGAAACTTTGCCGGAAATTCCCAATTAACGTGGGCGGATCGCGTTCATCACATTGACCAGCGCCTGCGAGATTCCGGGTTCGGACAGCGCATGGCCGGCAAGGGGCACCATCCGCAGGGCGCAGCGGTTCCAGCCTTTGGCCAAGGTCCATGCCGAAATGGGGGGGCAGATCATGTCATACCGCCCCTGAACCACCGTGGCGGGTAAGTGTTCGATCCGATGGCGATTTTTCAAAATCCAGCCATCTTCGTCCAGAAATCCCGAATGGAAAAAATAATGGTTTTCCAGCCGGGAAAAGGCCCGGGCGTATTCGGGCGGGGATTCGCCCAGCATCCCCTCACAATCCAGCGCGGCCAAGGCGTTTTCCCAATTGGCCCAAGTGCGGGCAAATCGGGTCTCTTCCAGCACATTGCCCGAAAACAGCCTGCGGTGATACGCCGCGATCAGATCGTCACGCTCGGCCGGGGGGATCACCTCGACGAATCGGGACCACAAATCCGGAAAAAACGCGCCCGCGCCGCCACCGTAGAACCATTGCAGTTCAGACGTGGTCATCAGGAATACACCCCGCAGGACAAGGCTTTGCACGCGGTCGGGGTGGCTGATGGCATAGATCAAGGCCAGGGTCGCGCCCCAACTGCCGCCAAAGAGGATAAAGCTGTCGATCCGCAATGTGGTGCGGATGAATTCGATGTCACGAACCAGATGCCACGTCGTATTGTTCGTCACGCCCGCATGCGGCCGCGACCGCCCGCATCCCCGTTGATCGAACAGGACCACACGGTACACCGACGGGTCGAAATAGCGCCGCATGGCCGGGCTGCATCCGCCCCCGGGCCCGCCGTGCAAGACCAGCACAGGCACCCCGGTGGGATTGCCGCATTGTTCGACATAGATCTGATGACCGTCGCCCATATCCAGCAACCGCTGATCGAACGGGTCGATCGGCGGGTAAAGATAGTCAACTGCGCGCTTTTGGCCTGATCTCTGATCCATGATCGCACTATATAGAACGAAATGCGCCCGACCATAGGGCAAACGGAAAGGAAGCGTGATGGATCAGCAAACAACTGTCGATCCGGCAGAGGTGGCCAAGTTCGAGGCGATGGCGGCCGAGTGGTGGGACCCAAAGGGCAAGTTCAAACCGTTGCACATGCTGAACCCGTGCCGTCTGGATTATATCACGCGCCAGATCGCCGCTGAATTCGACCGCAACCTGAATGGGCCGCTTCCGTTTGCGGGTCTGCGTCTCTTGGATATCGGCTGCGGTGGCGGTTTGTTGTCCGAACCCATGGCGCGGCTGGGGGCAACGGTCGTGGGGGCCGATGCTGCCGCGCGCAATATTCCTGTCGCGCAGGTGCATGCCGAACAATCCGGGCTGTCGATCGATTACCGCCACACCACCGCCGAAGATCTGGCGGCGGCGGGCGAGCGCTTCGACGTGGTGCTGAATATGGAAGTGGTCGAACATGTGGCTGATCCGCTGGCCTATCTGACCGCTTGCCAGCAGCTTTTGAAACCCGGCGGATTGATGATCTGTTCCACGCTGAACCGCAATCCAAAGTCGTTTGTCATGGCGATCATCGGGGCCGAACATGTCATGCGGTGGCTGCCCAAGGGCACGCATGACTGGAAAAAGTTCATCACGCCAGACGAGCTTTATGATCTGATCCGCAAGGCCGGCCTGAACCCGGTTGATCGCAAGGGCATGGTCTTTAACCCGGTGACCTGGGGGTGGAGCCTGTCTGACCGCGATCTGAGCGTGAACTATGTGACGGCGAGCCTAAAGCCCTGAACAATAACCGATTTCACGCTTTGGTTGACCTCAGGGGAGGCCGTGCTAGTGTTGCGGCGTGACGTGGGGGGTGGCCGGTTTGTGGTATTTGGTGTTGGCGCCGGTCGGTGTCTATCTGGCGATTGCCTTTGGTTTGATCCTGTCACAGCCCGCGCCCGAACCGCCGGTGGGGGACGGGCTGGATTTCGGCAGTATCGACGCCGATGACGGGCCCGATCCCGGTTTGATCCAATCTCGGGGCGGGCAATGGCTGCGCCATTTTTCCGGCCCGAATCCCGGACGGGGGCCTTTGGTCGTTGTGGTCCATGGATCGGGTTGGCATGGCGCGGGATATCTGGCGCTTGCCCGCAGTCTTGCGCTGGGGGCCGAAGTTTTGCTTCCCGATCTACGCGGCCATGGTCCCTATCCCGAGCGGCGGGGCGATATCGACCATATCGGCCAGTTCGAAGACGATCTGGCGGGGTTGATCGTCCATTATGGCGGCCAGGAACGGCCGGTTTACATGGTGGGCCATTCCAGCGGCGGCGGGCTTGTCATTCGCTTTGCTGGCGGCAGGCACGGGCACCTCTTGGCCAAGGCGGCGCTGATCGCGCCATTTGTTCA
>JALQUQ010000337.1 GCA_023263735.1 Paracoccaceae bacterium
GGACATCGTGCTCAATCCGCTGGGGGTGCCGTCGCGGATGAACGTCGGCCAGGTGCTCGAGGTGCATCTGGGCTGGGCGGCCATGCAGTCTCGGTTAGTAGTCGAGTCCAAACGCCTGACCCGTGATCCTGCACGCGGGATCGTTACCTTTGTCGTCGAGGTTCGGAATCAGCACAGCCGTATCGTTCAGCAGGGCCGAAACACATTGATGGTCGTGGCCTGAAACGGCCACGATTGGTCCGGTCATCGGATCAGCACGGCGCGAAAGTCGTTGACATTTGTGCCGGTCGGCCCCGGCACAAAAAGTTCATCCAACACCGCAAAGGCTGAGTAGGCATCGTTATTGGCCAGCATGTCGGCGGGGCTGCGGCCCTGCGCACGCAATCTGGCCGCAGTTGTGCCATCGGCAAAGGCTCCGGCATTGTCCTCTGATCCATCGATGCCATCTGTATCGGCCGCAAGGGCCGAAAGCTCTAGTCCTTCTGTTGCCAAGGCAAAGGACAGCAGGAATTCACTGTTGCGCCCCCCGCGCCCGTGCCCCTTTAGCGTCACGGTCGTCTCTCCACCAGACAGGATCACGACGGGTCGTGCAAAGGGACGGCCGCGCGTTGCAACCTCACGTGCGATGGCTGCATGCACCAGCGCCACATCACGGGACTCGCCCTCTATCGCATCAGACAGGATCATAGCAGGCACACCCTCCGCTTGGGCGCGGTTGGCGGCCGCTTCCAGAGATAGACGTGCCGAAGCGATGACGCGCACTTCGTGCCCTTGGAAACACGGTGCGTCAGGCAGTGGGGCAAGACCCTGATCCGCAGTCAGCCACGCCGCAACGCGCGGCGGCAACGCGATCCGCCAAGTCTCTACCAGTCGGCGGGCGTCTTCTCGGCTGGTCCAGTCCGGCACCGTCGGGCCCGAGGCGACCTGTGCCGGATCATCCCCGGGTACATCCGATACGATCAGCGAAACCACCCGCGCCGGATGGCAGGCAGCGGCCAGTCTGCCGCCCTTGATGCGCGACACCTGTTTGCGAATAGCGTTCATCACCGAGATTGGCGCCCCAGACGCAAGCAGCGCCCGGTTCAGCGCAGCCTCATCTTCCAATGTCAAATCACCCGGTGGGGCCGGTAGCAGGGATGAGCCGCCACCGCACATCAGCGCAATGACCAGATCGTCGGAGGTTAGCCCGGCGACGGTATCGAAGAGGGCTGCACTTGCCGCCTGTCCGGCCTCGTCCGGAACGGGGTGCGCGGCCTCGATCACCCGGATTTGGGATGTGGCACAACCATAGCCATAACGGGTGACAACGACCCCTTCCAAAGGTCCGGGCCACAGACGTTCCAAGGCCGCTGCCAACTGCGCGGCACCCTTGCCAGCCCCGATTACGATCGTGCGGCCACGCGGCGGCGCGGGCAAGTAAGCGGCCAAGGCTTTTTCCGGATCAGCCGCAGCGACCGCTGCCTTAAAAAGACCCTCCAAAAATGAACGATCTTCGGGCTTCACAAATCAACATCCGCAACGAAAACGCCGTCGATCCCGCCAGCCAGTTCCGCAACAATCCGCGCCCCGATTGCCTGATGGACAGGGTCGGCCAGATAGGTATCCCGAACCGCACGATCACGGAAATCGAACCAGAAGACGTCCAGAAAGCCCCGCACAAGATCGGTTTCGACCGAAACATTTGCAAAGGTTCGGAAATCCATAATGCCGTCGATATGACCAGACAGGGCGGCCAGATCCTTGTACAGCGCTGCCTTTACCTCTGCTGTGGTCTCGGGCCGGAAGCGCAGCGAAACAATATGCCTGATCATTCTATTCCTCACTGCCTCCAAACTTGGGCGGGCGTCTTTCACGAAATGCAGCCAAACCTTCAGCCAGATCGGCAGAACCAGCCGCAATCGCGCCGGCAAGCGATTCCAGAACGCGCTCACGTTCTTCGCCTTCGGCGGCGTTGATCAGCGTCTTGGTCAGTTCGCTGGCACGTGGGGACCGGGACTTCAACCGATCGGCAATGACTGCGGCTGCATGCAGACCTTCGCCCGACGGGCAGACCTGATCGACCACCCCAAGCTGCATGGCCTGATCGGCAGAAAAGACCTCGCCCATCAAAGCCATGCGTCGTACGGCTTGCGCGCCAAACCTGCGGACCGCGCGCTGGGTTCCCGACCATCCGGGGATGATACCTAATCCGGCCTCTGGCTGGCCAACGCGGACATGCGCTTCGGCAATGCGGAAATCGGCGCAGGCGGCAAGCTCTAGCCCCCCACCAAGACAATGGCCGTTCAACACTGCAATTACGGGGCAAGACAACCGGGCCAGCCTGTCAAATGCGTCATGCCCATCGCGGACCCAATGACGGCCAAAGGCTTCTGGCGCCCATGATGACCAAGCCGCGATATCGCCCCCTGCACAGAAGGATTTGTCACCAGCACCCGTCAGAATAAGGGCGATGGCACCCGACCGTTCGACCTCGGAGCACAGCACCGGCAGGGCGGCCACCATGTCCGCATCAAGGGCGTTCAGCTTTTCTGGCCGGTTGATGCACAGTGTCGCGACCCTTTCCTGCACAGAAAGTACAAGGCGCGGATCGCTCATAGCTCTAGCCCCAATGGTTCGGACTTGAACAGTCGCTCATCCATAAGCCGTAGGTCTGCTGCCACAAACAGCGGTGTCGCAGCCTGATCGAGAATATCACGTTTCAGATCAAGCCCGGGCGCGATTTCCACCACGGTCAAACCCTGATCCAATAGGCGGATCACGCATCTTTCCGTCACATAGGTGATGTCTTGGCCCTGTGCACGGGCGCGTTTGCCAGAAAAGCTGACCTGATCCACCTTCGGTACGAACTTTGCGATCTTTCCTTCTCGGTCGATCACCAAACGGCCGTCTTCCAGCCGCATCTTGGCCCCTGCGTTGAAATTGCCGCTAAAGACAATCTTGCGGGCACGGGCAGTGATATCAACAAATCCGCCCGCCCCGGCAGTGCGGTGCGGCGTTGCTGCCAATCGGCTGACATTCACGGACCCGTCGGCATCCACCTCAAGGAATGACAGGAGCGAACAGTTGAAACCCCCTGCCTGAAAATAAATGAACTGATGAGGAGAGGAGACAAACGCCTCGGCGTTTGAAGCGCAGCCAAACTTGAAGTCCAACAGTGGCACGCCGCCAACGGCACCCTGTTCGATGACCCACGTCACTTTCCCGTGGTGTCCCTCTTCCATCAGGATACGGGGTACATTGGCCGAGATGCCAAAGCCGATGTTCACAGCCCAACCGGCCTGCAATTCCATGGCGACTCGGCGTGCGATCACCTTGGCCGGATTGAATTCGGCGGCACGGAAGGTGTGAAGCGGTCGGAACAACTCACCCGAAATGGCCGGATCATAGGGTGTCGCTGTTGTTTGCAATTGATCCGGGGCTTCGAC
>JALQUQ010000338.1:0-3141 GCA_023263735.1 Paracoccaceae bacterium
GGAAAAGTCCCTCAGCAAGAACGGTCTGGCGACCCAGAGTTTTGAAAGCGGGGGAGAGTTACTCAACCGGCTCAGTCAGGAGACGCCGGATGCCATTATCAGCGACATCCGGATGCCGGGCATGGATGGCATGACCCTGATGACGCGCATTCACGAAATTGACCGCGACATCCCCGTGATCCTGATCACCGGGCATGGTGATGTGCAATTGGCGGTGCGGGCCATGCGCGAAGGGGCCTATGATTTTGTCGAAAAGCCCTTTTCCTCGGGCCAATTGGCTGAAATCGTGGCGCGGGCGGTCGATTTTCGCAAATTGGTGTTGGAAAACCGGGTTCTCAAGGCGGCGGCGGGGCAGTCGGATGATCTGGAACAGCGGCTGATCGGGCGGTCGACGGCGATGATCGACCTGCGCCGCCGCATTCGCACGATTGGCCCGTCCGAGGCGGATGTGCTTTTGGTCGGCGAAACCGGTTCGGGCAAAGAGGTTGCGGCGCGTGCGTTGCATGATCTGTCGCCACGGGCGCGCAAACCGTTTGTGGCCATCGATTGCGCCGCCATTCCGGCGGCCCTGATTGAATCGGAATTGTTCGGGCACGAGGCGGGGGCCTTTCCCGGTGCCATGCGGGCCCGATATGGAAAGTTCGAACACGCTCGGGGCGGCACCATCCTGCTGGACGATATCGCCACGATGCCGCTGGACCTGCAAGGCAAACTGGTCCGCGTGATCGAAGAACGGCGCGTGACCCGGTTGGGGTCGAACGAGGCGGTCGATCTGGATGTGCGGTTCATGGCCACCTCGCGCGTGGCGCTTGAGGCCGAGGTGGAGGCGGGGCGCTTTCGGGCCGATCTCCTCTATCGGCTGAATGTGGTCACCTTGCACATCCCGTCGCTGGCCGCGCGGGTCGAGGATATTCCGCTGTTGTTCCTGCGTCTTTTGGCCGAGGCTGCGGGCCGTCATCGCACCGTTCCGCCCGAGGTTCCGCCCGCGGCCGTGGCGCAACTGGCGGCCCGGGATTGGCCCGGAAATGTGCGCGAATTGCGCAACGCCGCCGACCGCTATGCGCTTGGATTGGGCGAGGGGCTGATCACCGAAGATCCCCCCAGCCGGTTGGCCGAGCGGGTGGCCGAATTCGAACGACGCGAAATCGAGGCCGCCTTGGCCGCGCATCGTGGCAACCTCAAGCCCGTCTACGAATCTCTTGGGTTGTCGCGCAAGACCCTGTGGGAAAAGATGCAGAAATACGGGCTGGAGCGGGCGCAATTCGGATCGGGGGCCGAGGGGCAGGGGGAATAGGTAACATTTCCCCCCCGTGCATTCCCCGCCGATGTTACGACTTCCACACATCGCCAGCCCGTGGGGGCAAGTTGCTGCGCCAAACCGGCGGCCAAAACCTTGAGTGAACCCTCCCTTTCCCAAAGGATGGCCGCAGCACGGGCCGGGCGCTTGCCCGCCGTGAAGATGCTAGGGAGGCACAATGTTTATCAAATCGCTTACCGCCGCGGCGGTGACTGCTGTCATGGCCACCTCGGTCTTTGCACAGGACAAGACCGGCTGGCCCACCGAAATGACCATCGGCACCGCCTCGCAAGGTGGCACCTATTTCGTCTATGGCAACGGGTTTGCGGGCTATATCTCCGAAGCTCTTGGCGTCAATGCAACGGGCGAAGTGACCGGCGGCCCGGTTCAGAACGTGACCTTGGTGCAAACCGGCGATCACCTGATGGGCCTTGTCACCATGGGCCCGGCCTATGATGCGTGGAACGGCAAATCGGAACTGGCCCCGGGCCTTGAGCACAAGGACGTGCGCGCCCTGTTCCCGATGTACCAGACCCCGTTTCAGGTCATTGCGCTGAAATCTTCGGGCATCACCAGCGTGTCGGACCTCGCGGGCAAGCGCGTCTCGGTCGGCCCTGCGGGTGGAACCCCCGGCACCTATTGGCCGCAGTTCATGGCCGCCTTGGGCGTTGAGGCCACCATTTCCAACGCCGGTGCCGCCGATGCCGGTGGCCAGTTGACCGATGGTCTGATCGACGCCTTTGCCTTTGCCGCCGGTGTGCCGATTTCGGCCTTTGCCGAATTGGCCGCACAGCAAGATGTGGTGATGTTCGGCTTTACCGACGAAGAACGCGCCAAAGTGTTGGAGGCTTTCCCGGCCATGGCCCCGCTGACCATTCCGGCGGGCACCTATGCGGGGCATGATTATGACCAGAACACCGTTGCACTGTGGAACTTTGCCATTGCGCACAAGGATATGCCCGACACGCTGGCCTATGAAATCACCAAACTGGCGCTGGACAACCCCGACCGCATGAAACAGATCCATGCCGCCGCCAAGGAAACCCTGTTGGAAAACTGGGACAAGAACACCTTCATGCCGTTCCATCCGGGTACTGTGAAGTACCTTGAGGAAAAGGGCATCTCCGTGCCTGATACCCTGAAATAAGGCGCCAGATCGCGCCAGACTGACGGGCGCCCCAGATCATCGGGGCGCCCTTTTCGCAGGCACCATCCAGAAAAATCGGGGGACACCCATGGCGCCTGAGAGGGACGCACCGCAACAAGATATTGCGGCCGTCGTCGACAATGAAATCTTTGCCAGCAATCAGCGCAAACCCATCGGCACCACAGGCCTGATCGTGGCGGCGCTGTGCGTGCTTTACACCGCCTTTCATATCGGGGTGATGAACCTTTATCCGTTGGAGACATGGACCTATCGGCTGATCCATGTTGGTGGCGGTTTGGCCATCGGGTTCCTGCTGTTTTCCAGCCTGTCCTTTGCGCCAACTGACGGCGCATCGCATCCCCGGCGGCTGATGATCCTTGCCCCCGGGGCGGCGTTGATCCTGATCGCGCTGGTTCAGGTGGTGCTGTTCTATGCAACGAATATGGGGGTTGATCAGGCGGCTGGGGCTGCGGCCTATCGCTGGACCTTTGGCCTGCCGCTGACGGTGGGCACGGTTTGGGTGATGCTGGTGGGCTGGTTCCTGCCCGAAAAGCGCCGCGCGCGATTGGACTTGGCCGATATCGCGCTGGCTTTGGCGGCGGTCACGGCGGTGCTTTACATCATCTATCACGCGCCCTTCCTGCGTCTGCGGGCCGGGACTGCGCTGGCGAAAGAGGCCGATATGTATGCGGCCCTT